>NZ_JAELTR010000110.1:0-4478 GCF_016428945.1 Chromobacterium sp. ASV23 | reverse complement strand
GCGGGATCGTCTGTCTCCGAAGGCCTCCCCGCCATTCCGGACTCGCTGGAGGCGGCAGAAGCGGTGGCGGCGTTGGCGAACGAGCAAGATGCGCTTGAAGCAGTGGGCGAGGAGATCGAGCCAGCACAGGCTACTCCGTCTGAGGCGTTGGAGATGGACGCTTCCGTAGCCGAGGCCTTGCCAGAGCTTGAAGAGTCCCTGATTGAGGCGCCCATTCCCGAATTGTTGGAAGTTTCCGACGTCGTATCCGAGCCGGGTCTGGCGGATCAAGATGGCGAGTCTGCTCTGGGCGAGCAGCTTGATGAGGCCATGGCGCTGCCAGAGCTGCCGAGCGCGGTAGAAGCATCTCCGGATGTCCAGGCCGCAGAGGACGAGCCGCCAGTTGTCGCTGACGCAGCTGCGTCTGAAGCGCTGGCTTACGATGCCGTTGCCTTGCCCGAGCTGCCGGTGGTGACCGAAGTGGCGCTGGACGAGGTCGACTTGCCTGCGGCCCCCGCGGCTATTGTCGAGGAGGCTCCGGCCGGCGAGGCGGCCGCGTTGCCGGAGTCGCCAGGGAATGCGCAGCCGGCTACGGAAGCGTTGCCAGTTGATGCTATGGAGGGCTTGGGCGAGGAGGGCGTGGCGCTTGCCGAAGAGGCCGCGGCAGCCGCATCGCTTACGCCATTGGTCGAGCAGGCGCCATTGCCAGAGCTTGCGAGTGAGGCGCTGGAGGCTGGGGCGGAGTCCGTTGCCGAATCTCAGTCTGAAAACGCAGCGCTCAGCGATATCTCTCCTGCCGAGGCGGAGGCGCTGCCTGAACTGGCCATCGACCAGCCGCTTGTCGAGCCTGACGCGGTAATCGACTTCGGGCAGGCTGATGACGCGTCTGCTGCAGCGATTCAGACGTTGTATGAGTCGGTGCCGGAGCTGGCGCCGACCGATGCGATGGCCGGCGAGTTTGCGGCAGAGCCCGAAACGCGGATTGAGGCCGTCGATGCTCAAGCAGCCGGCGCTGCGCCGGAGCCGGCTCTGGCCGAATCCATGGCGGGCGAGCTGGCGGCATTTGCCGAGCCGCTGCTGGAAACCGAAGTCGCCAATGATCTGGACGCTGCCGCTGTCAGCATGCTGTATGAGGGCGTGCCGCAGCCTGCGCCGCTGGAAGACGAAGACATGCCGGCCTTGTCCGGCTTGCTGGAGCGTGGACAAGAGCAAGCGGCGGCCGAGGCATCGATAGCCGAGGCTGCCGCGTTGCCCGTGTCTGTGGTCAGCGTCGCCGCCATGGCCTCTGCGGCGGCCGCTGGCCGGCCGCTTCCGCCGCCCTTGGACGAACAAGCCTTGTTCGAGTCGCTATACGAGCAGATGCTGCCGAGGATGAAAGTGGAGCTGTCGCTGTGGCTGCAGGACGCCATCGAAGTGCAGGCCAAGCAAATGCTGTCCGGCATGATGCATCAACTGAAAGAGGATTACGAAATGCTATTCAGCGACGCGCTGAAAGAAAGCCTGCGCGAGGCGCTGCATCATGCAGGCAGCGCAGGCAAGGACGAGGAGCAGCCATGAGCGACCGATTGTCTGATATTGTGACCCGAACCGGCGACGATGGCTCCACCGGACTCGGCGATGGCAGCCGCGTGGCCAAGGACAGCCCTCGGATTCAGGCATTGGGCGACGTGGACGAGCTGAACTCGGTGATCGGCGTGTTGTTGGCCGATCAACCGCCGCAGCCGATGGCGCAATGGCTGGCGGAAATCCAGCACGATCTGTTCGATCTGGGATCGGAGCTGGCCGTGCCGGGCTATAGCGCGCTTACCGACAGCCATGTGCAGGCCCTGGAAGGTTTGGTGGCCTTCATGAATGAAGAGCTGGGCCCGCTGAAGGAGTTCATTCTGCCGGGCGGCCTGCGCACGGCGGCGCTGGCCCACCAGGCGCGCTCCATCTGCCGCCGCGCCGAGCGCAGCATCGTCGCGTTGGCGCGGGAAGAAACCTTGTCCCAGCCCTTGCGCCGCTACCTGAACCGACTGTCGGATTTCCTGTTCGTGCTGGCCCGCTATCTGAATCGCGAGGGCGGGGTGCCGGATGTGTTGTGGAAGCCGGGGAGAGAGCGCTGAGTCTTGGCTCAGACACTCTGCGCGGTTTTGTTCGCAGCGCAAAGTCAAAACAGGCTGGTTGTCCAATGGGCAACCAGCCTGTTTGGCTTGCCGGCCCTTGCGCATGATCGCAAGATCATGCCATACGAGGCCGCCATCGGCCCCTGGCCTGTAACGCAAGCGCGGCACGATGAGATGCGCCACGCAGATCCCAGCCGCAGTCTCCTCAAGAGGCCGACTCCTGGCCCCTCGCCGCACTCATGCTAATATAGGCTGATACCGCTGCGATCCAGATCGCCAGCCATGACCAACAAAATCCGATAAAAACATGAATCTGATCAAGCTCATCAGTCCGTTCATCGCCATCGGCCTGGCCGTTGCTAGCCCGCTAAGCCACGCCGAACCAGAAGATCAGCCCTTGCCTGGCGATTTTCAGCCGGCGCCTGCCGCCAAGCCGCTGCATCAGCCGCGCGCCAAGGCTGCGACGTCCCACAGCGCCCCTAAAGCCACGCGCGCGCCGAAAGCCAAAGGCACGCATGCCAAATCTGGCAAGGCCCATGGCAAAAAACATGCGGCGAAAGCGCACGAAGCCAAGAAACATCGCGCCAAGGCCAAGCCAGCCCACTCCGCCGCCAAAGCACCCAAGGCCCGCCAAGCAAAAAAACATGCGCATAGGCCGGCCAAGGCGCATAAACACAAAGCGCATAAAAACAAAAAGTTAACTACCCATCCTCATCAAAAGCAAAAGAAAAAACATTAAACCTCTTGTCAGCCAATAAACGGACAGGCATAATCCACATCTCTTCGCCGGTGTAGCTCAGTTGGTAGAGCACCTGACTTGTAATCAGGGGGTCGCGAGTTCGATTCCTGCCGCCGGCACCAATTCTTGTTCCTAGGTCTTCCTGGGAATTCCAAAAAAGCCCGTAAACGCTAGCGTTTGCGGGCTTTTTCTTTCCTATGCTGTCCTGGCGATTCCGATAGCTTCCAACGCAATTCCGGGGTACATTTCGGGGTACATCGCTAGTTCGATAAAGGAGATACCCCATGTCTCTCACTGCACAGGCGGTTAAGAACATCAAGCCCTCCTCCAAACTTGCCAAGAAAGCAGATGGTGGGGGGCTTTTTTTGTGGATCTTTCCCAACGGATCCAAGTACTGGCGCTGGCGCTATTACCTTGGGGGCAAAGAGAAGCTACTAGCCTTGGGCGTGTACTGCGGCCCGCAGCAATTTGACTCGCAAGGCAATGTGATCGACTCTGCCGTTGAGATGAGCCTGAAAGAGGCACGCGAAGCGCGCGACAAGGCCAAACGCCTGCTAGACAACGGCATCGATCCTGGCAAAGAAAAAGCCGAGTCGAAGCGCTTCGCACAAGCGCATGCGGAAAACAACATAGAGTGTGTAGCCCGGGAATGGCACGACAAAAATCGCGCACGCTGGGTACCCGACCACGCCAACCGCATCCTGCGTCGATTTGAAATGGACGTTTTCCCCTTCATCGGCAAAGAGGCTGTTGATAGTCTCAAGACTCACCATCTGCTTGATGTGTTACGTAAGGTGGAAGGGCGCGGCGCGCTTGATGTTGCCAACCGTCTACAGCAGCACCTCGTCGCCGTTATGCGCTACGCCGTGCAGACGGGCCGCATTGCCAGCAATCCAGCGCTGGATCTGCAAGGCGCGCTGAAAGTACCGGAAAAACAGCACCGGGCGGCGTTACCACTAGATCAGTTGCCATCCCTAGTAAAACGCATTGGCGACTATAAGGGCCGAACGCTTACCCGAGCGGCGCTCCGCCTCACGCTACTGACATTTTTGCGGTCAAGCGAACTGAGGATGGCGCGCTGGGAGGAAATCGACTTTGAACGTGCCGTTTGGACTATTCCCCCGACGCGCAAGCCGATAGAGGGCGTCCGCTACTCTACCAGAGGGGCAAAGATGCGGACTCCCCACGTCGTCCCCTTGTCGCATCAAGCCATCGCGGAGCTGGATTCTATCCATCCAATCACAGGCCGTTTTGAGCTGATTTTTGCCGGCGACAACGACTCTGGCAAACCAATGAGCGAGAACACCATCAACCAGGCGCTACGTAACTTGGGTTACGATACTAAGGCCGACGTGTGCGGGCACGGCTTTAGGGCAATGGCATGTTCAGCTTTGAACGAATCTGGCATTTGGGCTAAAGATGCTATCGAACGTCAGATGAGCCATGCAGAACGTAACACAGTACGTGCAGCGTACACGCACAAAGCGGAGTACCTGTCGGAGCGGCGTCGGATGATGCAGTGGTGGGCCGATTTTCTTGATGCTCAGCAGGAAAGCTACATAGAGCCATCAGAGTTCGCAACACTGCAGACCCGGTAGGTGCATCCACAGAATGCATGCCTGTCTCTTATACACATCTCCGAGCCCACGAGACTC
>NZ_JAELTR010000010.1:0-93053 GCF_016428945.1 Chromobacterium sp. ASV23 | reverse complement strand
CCCCCCCCCCCCCCCCCCCCCCCCCCCCCCCCCCCCCCCCCCCCCCCCCCCCCCATTTTGAGTCTCGTGGGCTCGGAGATGTGTATAAGAGACAGCTGTAATACTCTTGATCGGCTCAACTACGATACCGACCGATAATGAAGAGGACTTCTCTGGCTGCAACTTGGTATTACCGCCTACCTTCAGGTAACGCTGCAGACTAGGGCATGTGCTCGATAAGGATGGGCAGCTAATCGGATCGGCATAGAAGTTACCAGTCAACTGACTTTGGTTAGGCTGGTACATATCATACAAAGAGGGAGCTCGGAAGCCGGTACTCGCAGAAGTCCGCAGCAGTACTTGCGGCGACAGCTCATAACGCAAAGACACTTCCGGGCTGACAGAGTCGCCTACGTCGTTATAGTGGTCATAACGAACAGCAACCTTGCCATCCAGATGCTTGATGATAGGAACGTCCGCCTCGGCAAATAATGCAGAGACAGTTCGATTTCCCTTAGTATCCAGAGATTGCTGCATACCAGGACCAATCGCATCTTTGGAAATCGGGTAGTTGTAGTTGTGCTCAAGCGTGTCGTGACGCACTTCCGTACCAAATGCAACTGCCATTGGTCCAGCAGGCAATTGCAAGACTTCTTTACTCATACTGAAGTCTGCACTTGCCACGGTATACTTGCCATCATCCAGATGACCCTTGATGCCGATCTGATTCCATACATTTGGATCGGTGGCATAGCCTGTCAACAAGCTTATTTGATTGTTCTTATAAGCATTGGCAACCTCATTGTCACCAGTAAAACCACTTACCAGTTCCTCGGTAGCATAGCTCTGACCATAACCTATGCCGGTTTTATAGTCCCAGCCTGCTAACTGACCTTCCAAGTTCAGCTGTATTTTTTGCTGAACATTCACGGCCTCCGTCACGCGATTACCCAAAGGCATGGTGCGCAAGAAGGGTGACAGCGAAGCGGAACCATCAGGCGTCACGATCCCCTGCGTGCCACTAGGAAGGAAAACTTCCAGCCCTGTAGGAGCAGGCGCAGCGATTGTCGTGTTCTTGGTACGAGTTATATTGTAGGTCAGAGACAACTCATGGTTATCACCGATTCGGACCGTTCCTTTAGCCAAACCCGACCACTGCTCTGTTTCAGGTTGTATGCCTACCATGGTGCCAGGATACATTTTGCATACGCCGCCTTTTGCAAAAGCTGGCGCAGGGCAATTCGGATAGCCGCTAGGACCAACCAAGCTATTGCCGCCATCAGGTGTGTAGTTGCCTGGATAACTATTGGAACTTGCCTTCATTGCAGGCGTGATCGCCGAAGCAAAATCTCGCTGCGAGGCCAGTATGCTATCTGTCTTGTGGTAAGAGGCAGTAGCATAAACATTAAACCCGTCTTTCGACAGATTACCGTAGCCATAGGAACCATTTAGGTTCTTTTCATTACCTCCGGAACGTTGCGGGGTCAGGAAATCCCCGCCCAAAGTCAGACCTTGAAAGCTCTTCTTGGTAATGAAATTGATCACGCCGCCAATAGCATCACTACCATAAATAGCTGCCGCTCCATCTGGCAATACATCCACACGCTCAATGGCGGAAAGCGGTATGGCGTTCAAGTCGGCAGCCGTACCATCAAACGGATGATAGGGAACGCGACGACCATCAAGCAGTACCAGAGTGTACTGCTGCCCTAAACCGCGCAGGTTGGCAAATGCGGCGCCACCAGTTGATTGGCCCACGCTAGAATTTGCACCGATATTGGATTGGTTGGAAGCCAAGGCATTAACCACTTGCTCAACCGTATTCAATCCTTGCTTAGCCAAGTCATCGACTTTGATCGTGGTGACCTCGGTAGCCTTTTCGCTCTTTAGTCGCTTGATGTGAGAACCAACAACATCCACGCGCTGTAAAGAGTTGCTGTCAGAGTCATCCGCATGAGCGAGCTGCGCGTAGCCTACGCTACCCACAAGCGACAGGGCCACCACCAGTGTTTTTCTCTTGTAGTTCATGATTTCTCCAAATCCCTTTTGTAGATATGTCGCCCGCTCGCCTCGTGGGCGGCCGGATCTTTGTATTCGTCATGCTGAGCGAATGTGATTCGAGTGTGAAAGTTTGTAATGATCACCGTCAACAGCCATTTACTTTCTCGATACCATTAACAAAAAGAGAGATCACACACTTCTGAAATAACGACAATTCGTCACACAGCCGTTTTATAAATTTCCTTGTAAATCAAGTGTAAAGAATCATTCACGTCACACATCGTCACAAAAACATATCTAAACACACATCTGCCGACCAATCTGATCCTGGCCATTTGTTGCTTTTTTGCATCCCTAACCAAGAGAGTGTTGCCGATTTCACAAAATCCGCACATTCGCACGCTTGCAATGCATTAAAAAAAAACATGACAGGCATGCATATTTGCATTTCTCCAAAAATCAACAAATGGAGTATTTGCACTACTTTGTCATTTTTCAAGGCGCTAACTCTGCCAAAAACCTTAAAATTCTTTAATTTTCATTAATTTCAGGCATTAAATATGAATTTGTATTAAATGCATTTGGCATTTACAGACAATCTGGACTATTGATTAAGCGTCGCATGAATTTGCGGCATGCCTCCCCAAAAAGGGGGCAATCATGGGTAAACGGTTAAGACATAGCTTCGCAATATAAACCGAACCCTTATCAGGAAAAGGCATACCGCCCACCTGAACTACACACTGCAAAGAGGAGAAATTTGCATGATTGCAAAACAGCACGCTGTTGCACTGATTGTTGCCGGCCTGTTCACCGCCGGCGCTCAAGCCGGTGAAGCCTGGGTCAATACCGCCACCCAGGCCCATCCGCTGGTTTCCACGCTGACGCGTTCCACCACGGCCCAAAGCACTGGTGAAGTTGCCGCGGGCCAATCCGTGCATGTAGCCGTGACGCTGAAACTGCGCAACAAGGCGCAACTGGACGCGCTGACCAGCAGCCTGCTGGCCGGCACCAGCCACAAGACACTGAGCCACAACGAGTTCATGGCCCAGTTCGCGCCCACCCAAGCTCAGGTGCAGCAGGTTGTAGCCCACCTGCAAAAGAGCGGCTTCCGCAATATCAAAGTTGCCGCCAACCGCATGCTGATCACCGCTGACGGCTCCGCCGCCACCGCCAAAACCGCCTTCAACGCGACGCTGCATCACTTCAACGCCAATGGCCGCACCGCCTTCGCCAACGTGACCGCCGCCCAAGTGCCGCAATCGCTGGGCAATATCGTGCTTGCCGTCCATGGCCTGCAAAACGTTCACACCTTCCACACCACGCTGCAGAAAGCCGGCGTTCAAGCTTTCGCCAAAGCCAAGACCAACAGCGTGGTCGGCCACAACCCGACCGACTTCCCTTTGATCTACAACGCCAGCAGCCTGCCGCCGGCCAGCAACACCACCGTAGGCATCATCTCCGAAGGCGATTTGACCCAAACCCTGCAAGACCTGCAGCAGTTTGAAGACTCCGCCGGCTACAGCTATGTGCAGACCAATGTGATCAACGCGGGCGATGCCTCTTCCGACACCGACGGCGTGGGCGAATGGAACCTGGATAGCCAAGACATCCTGGCTGCCGCGGGCGGCGCGCTGCAACAAATGAATTTCTACGTCGCCACCTCGATGACCAACGCCGACATCACCGCAGCCTACAACTCGGCAGTCAGCGATGGCTCGGCCAAGGTGATCAACGTCTCGCTGGGCGAATGCGAAAGCGACGCGCAGAGCGACGGCACCGTCGCCTCCGACGACCAGATCTTCCAAACCGCCGTCGCTCAGGGCCAGACTTTCTCGGTGTCCACCGGCGACTCCGGCTCTGCCGAATGCGGCAGCAGCGCAGGCCAGAGCTATCCGGCGACCTCGCCGTACGTGATCGCAGTGGGCGGCACCACGCTGTCCACCAGCGGCACCAAGTACTCGTCGGAGTCGGTATGGAACGGCGGCGGCGGCGGCCCCAGCGTCGTAGAAGCGGCGCCGGCTTGGCAAACCAAGGCCGGCGTGCTGACCACCTCCAAGACCAAGCGCGGCGTGCCGGATGTGTCGTTTGACGCCGACCCGAACAGCGGCGCGCAGGTCATCGTCCAAGGCAGCAGCCAGCAGATCGGCGGCACCAGCCTGGCCGCTCCGCTGTTCACCGGCTTCTGGGCTCGCATCCAGTCCGCTCACGGCAACAGCCTGGTATCGCCGAACCCGGCCATCTACCAGTACTTCAAGGCCAATACCGGCCTGTACCACGACGTGACCACTGGCAACAACGGCGGCTACAAAGCCACCAAGGGCTGGGATTACGCCACTGGCTGGGGCAGCCTGAACGTGTCCGCGCTGAACACCTTCATCGGCAGCCACTCCGGCTTCTAATCGAAGCGGCTACGCTGACGGAAACCCCGGGCTTGCCCGGGGTTTTCTGTTATCCACGCGCCAATGCCGGTGTATCCAGCCATCCACACTTTCCGGATGCAATCTGAATTTTGCGTAAACAATTACAAATAAACCGGGTAATTTCAGAGCAATTACTTTACAAAAGCCAGCGCGCTCGCTATCTAGTAAAAACGCGTACTTCCCCGTCTATCATCCAAGGACGGGACGCAGTTTCTTCAGGGAGAAATGGCATGCGGGCAAGATATTCCACCCTTCTGCTGCTGATTGGCGGCGCATTCGGCATCCCGGCGCAGGCCGCCGGCAACTGGACCGCCACCACCACTCAGGCGCACCCGGTGCAACAGCTGATACCCGGTGCCGTAGACAATGGCGAACTCGCTGGCGGTGAGCTGGTTCATGTGGCTATCAGCTTGGCGCTGCGCAACCAATCTCAACTGGATGCGCTGACCAGCAGCATCCAGTCCGGACAAAGCCAGCCGATCAGCGACGGGCAGTTCATGGCCCAATACGCGCCCACCTCGGCCCAGGTTCAGCAGGTGGTGAGCCATCTGCAACAGAACGGCTTCCGCAATATCACCGTCTCGCCCAACAATCTGCTGGTAACGGCCGACGGCAGCCACGCCACAGTTTACAAGGCGTTCCAAACCAAGTTGCATCGTTACAGCGTCAATGGCCGCCAGGCCTACGCCAACACCGCCAATGTCCAGGTGCCGGCCAGCCTGTCCGGCATCGTGCTGGCGGTGCACGGCCTGCAAAATGTCCATCAATTCCATACCGCCTTCCATGCCCAGAGCGTGGCCAAGGCCAGCACTGGCATCGTCGCGCACAAACCGACCGACTTCGCCGCCATCTATAACGCGGCCAGCCTGCCGGCCGCCAAGAGCGGTGTGGTCGGCATTATTGCGGAAGGAAACCTTAGCCAGACGGTTGCCGACCTGAACAGCTACGCCAGAAGCGCCGGCTTTGCCGCGCCCAGCGTGGCCATCGTCAATGCAGGCAGCCCCACGTCCGACACTTCCGGCATCGTGGAGTGGAATCTGGATAGCCAGACCATACTCGCCGCCAGCGGTGGCGCACTGAAGCAACTGCAGTTTTATGTGGCGCCGTCGATGAGCAATAGCGACATCGCCGCCGCCATCAATGCCGCGGTCAGCGCCAACAGCGCCAAGGTGATCAATGTATCGCTGGGTGAATGCGAGCTGAGCGCACAATACTCCGGCATGACCGCCAGCGTGGATCAAATGCTGCAAGCCGCCGTGGCGCACGGCCAAACCTTCTCCGTTTCCAGCGGCGACTCCGGCTCTTACGAGTGCGGCGGCGGCACGCCGTATCAAAGCTATCCGGCGGTATCGCCTTACGTGATCGCGGTCGGCGGCACCACGCTGACCACCAGCGGCGCCAACGCGTACAGCAGCGAAAAAACCTGGAGCGGCGGCGGCGGCGGACCAAGCTACACCGAAGTCGCGCCGTCATGGCAAACCGCAGCCGGCGTGCTGACCACCTCCAAGACCCGCCGCGGGGTGCCGGATATCGCTTTTGATGCCGATCCGAACAGCGGCGAGCTGGTGCTGGTGGCCGGCAGCACCTATCAAGTAGGCGGCACCAGCTTGGCCGCGCCCTTGTTCAGCGGCTTTTGGAACCGTATCCAGTCGCTCAACGGCAATAAGCTGGTTTCGCCCAACCCAGCCATCTACAAGTACTTCAAGGCCAATCCCACGCTGTACCATGACGTGGCCAGCGGCAGCAATGGCGCATTCTCGGCCAAGGCTGGCTGGGACTATGCCACCGGCTGGGGGAGTTTGAACGTGGCCAATCTGAACGCCTTCGTCGCCAAGACCGCAGGGTTCTGAACACATTTCGCCTTTAGATAGACGCCCCGCCCCGCGGGGCGTTTTGTTTTACTCGCCCTCGTCCTAGAATGTCGGCATCTTTCCCTGCCGGAAGCCCGATATGAAACCGGATCTCGCCATCAGCCTGCTGCATCAATGCCGGCACGCTACGCTAGCCACCCAGTCGCAGCATGATCCGGGCTACCCCTACGCCAGCGCCATCCAGTATTGCTGCGACGAGCATCACTGCCCGGTATTCGTGGCCAGCGCGCTGGCCGAGCACAGCAAAAATCTGCTGGCCGATCCGCGCATCAGCCTGTCTTTGCTGGCCCCTGGCGACGATGCCGCGCAATCGGCCTCGCGGATGACGATATTGGGAGATGCGGAATGCTTCGAGGCGCCGGACGCTTTGCGTCAGCGCCTCTTGCGCTATATCCCGGAAGCCGAAGAGTGGCTGGCGCTGGACTTCATGTTCTTCCGGCTGCGGCCAAAGCGCCTGAGATTGATCGCCGGCCTGGGCCGCATGGGCTGGATAGACCAGAGCGCCTGGAGGGTGCTGCCGGCGCTGGTGCCGGATGTGGAGTCGGCGCTGCTAGAAGAGGCGCAGGCGGCGCTGCCCGCGTCCATCCGCTTGCTGGGCTGCGATTATTTTGGCGCCGATCTACTGGAAGATGGCCGCTACCGGCGCGCGGACTGGGAGGCGGCGTCCCCCGCCCCCGCCCAAATCCGCCAGCGGCTGCTGCGGCTTGGCTAGGGCTGATCAACCGCCCAAGTGCAGCCGCGGCGCGGCGATAGGCACGTTCGAGCCATCGGGATAGCGCTTGGGCCAGATCAACGGCGGCGTGGTCCAGGTGAAATCCTTGCCCTCGAATTCGATAAAATACGCCTGCCATCCCGGCAGCGACGCATCCGGAATAAATTCGAAGCGGCACTCGCCGTTCCAGCACTGCCCATCGATTGGCTGGTCCTGATAGCGGATGCCGGAGCGGAAACGGAAATCGCGGCTGTCTGGATTGCGCGCCAACCACAAGCGGGCGCGGCTAACCGGCTCCCGGGTGCTCACGCGGATCCGGCCGTCGCGCGAATCACCCTCCACGCTGGCCTCGGGCAAAGGCTTGCCCGCCAGCCAGCGCCCCATGAACTGGCTCAACGCCTCTCCCACCTGCTTGCTGCCCACGTAATGGGACTGATTGGGCAAATAGCGCAGCTGCATCGGTCCCTTCAGCATCGGCAGGTAGCTCCAGGCGGAATCCGGCACCGCGAAGTCGTCCCCGGATGCGGAAATCATGTACTTTGTTAAACGTGGCATGCTTTTCGAGTAGTGGACCACGTCCTCGAAGTGCAGCAAGGCGTCGAAACCAGGGCTGACGCCCAGCGCCTCGTCGGTAATGTGGTTGTTAGCGTAATCGCGCAGCGCCACCGGCCACTGCTTGCCGTAGCTGTTGTACACATGGGCGAAGTTGACGCGCACGTTCCAGAAATCAGCAACCAGCGGCACGATGGCCTGGACCCGCTCGTCGTTCAGCCCTGCCAGCCAGCTGGCCCAGCCGCGCTTGGAACTACCTGACAGCACGAAGGCGCGGGCATCCGGCAAACCGGACTGGATCACGTCCATCGCCGCCGTCACCGCCTGCGTCATCGGTAGGTGCAGAGAGCTGAAACGGTCAGCCTCCGGCTGATCCACGCTCTTGCGCCAGCTATAGGCGACCAGCGCATCCTCGCGGCCGAGTGGCCGTCCGTCCAGATGCAGGCTCTGGTTGGGAACGTAATACAGCTCAGCTACCGCGATGCCGAGCTGGCGGGCCATGTCGGCAATCGACAGCCGATCCCGTGGTGGCTGAGGCCCCTTTTCTGCATGATTACTGCCGCCACTGATGTAAAGCAATACCGGCGAGCCCGGCTTGCGTTCCGGCGGCAGCGCCAGTTTCAATTCATGCTCCCACTGCGGCGCGTCGCTAGCCAGCGTGCTGCCCAAGCCCGGCCAACGCTGCGACACAAAACCGTAGCTGCGCACGGTGACACCGTCTTGCTCGCTTTCGCCAAGTAGCCTGGCGGGTTGCTGGCTGGCTTTGGCCTGTTTCAGATACTGCGCTACCGTTTGCGGATCGGCGGCAGCGGGGGCCTGCCCCGCTTGCGAGGCGACGGGAGGCCACAGGCAGAGCGCGATGCCGGCGCTGCGCGCGGCGATGGATAATGAAACGTTCATCGGGATACCATTCATATGGTTGGCGAATTGTTTTTTACCGCGCGCGGATAGGGCAAATGCGGCGCTGCGCCACAATGGACCGCCATCACGGCAATCCGTTCCGGCCATATGCCCATTCATGAAAAACCCCGCCGGATTGGGCGGGGTTTCTGGCGATGCTCCGGGCAGCGGCGCTTACATCGACTCCAGCACCTTGATGCCCAGCAGATCGAGGCCGGTGCGCAGGGTCTTGGCGGTCAGCGCGGCCAGTTGCAGGCGGCTGGCGCGAACCTCGCCCTCGCTCTTCAGGATCGGGCAGGCTTCGTAGAAGCGCGAGAACAGCGTGGCGATGTGGTACAGATACTGCGACAGATAATGCGGATAGCAGCCTTCCACCACCGCGTTAAGCGTGTCTTCGAACTGCGCCAGCGCGGCGGCCAGCTGCTTCTCGGCCGGTTCGGTGATCACGATCTTGGCGTTGGCGTCGTAGTCCTCTGCCTTGCGGAACACGCTCTGCACGCGGGTATACGCATATTGCAGATACGGCGCCGTATTGCCCTCGAACGCCAGCATGGTGTCCCAGTTGAAGATGTAGTCGCTCATGCGGTTCTTGGACAGATCGGCATACTTCACCGCGCCGATGCCCACCGCGTTGGCGATTTCACGCTTCAGCTCGTCGGACAGGTCAGGGTTTTTCTCGGACACCAGGGCGTAAGCGCGCTCCTCCGCCTCATGCAGCAGCTCGATCAGCTTGACCGTGCCGCCGGAGCGGGTCTTGAACGGCTTGCCGTCGTCACCCATCATCACGCCGAAACCGACGTGCTCCAGCTTCATGCCTTCCGGCGCGAAACCGGCCTTGCGGCAGATGGAGAACATCTGGGCGAAGTGCTGGCTCTGGCGCGCGTCCACCACGTAGATCACGCGGTCCAGCTTCAGCTCGCGATGGCGGTAGCGCACCGCGCCGATGTCGGTGGTGGTGTAAATAAAGCCGCCGTCCTTCTTCTGCACGATCACGCCCATAGGCTTGTCTTCCTGGGTGCGGAACTCCTCCAGGAACACCACCTGCGCGCCGTCGTCCTCAGTCAGCAAGCCCTTCTCGCGCAGCTCCTGCACGATGACCGGCAGGTCGTCGTTGTACGACGATTCGCCGCGCACGTGCTCGCGCTTCAGGCCGACATTCAGCTTCTCGTATACGTCTTCGCAATGCTTCAGCGACACATCGACGAACTGGCGCCACAACTTCAGCACTTCCTCATCGCCGCCTTGCAATTTCACCACGTAATCGCGGGCGGTGTTGGCGAAGTCTTCGCTCTCGTCGAAGCGGATCTTGGCGTTGCGGTAGAAGGTTTCCAGGTCGGACAGCTGCAGGTCGGCGTCGCCGGCGTGGCTGGTTTCCACCAGGTAGGCCACCAGCATGCCGAACTGGGTGCCCCAGTCGCCCACGTGGTTGGCGCGAACCACATCATGGCCCACGTATTCCATCACGCGCGCCAGCGCGTCGCCGATGATGGACGAGCGCAAATGGCCAACGTGCATTTCCTTGGCCAGGTTAGGCGAGGAATATTCCACCATCACGCGCAGCGGCCTCACCGGCGCGATGCCCAGCTTGTCGTCTTTCAGGGCGGCTTCGCTTCGTCGGGACAGATATTCAGGGGCTAGATGAATATTGATGAAACCCGGACCGGCGATTTCCACCTTGTCGGCGATGCCGGCAAGATCCAGCGCAGCCACGACCTTTTCGGCCAGCGCGCGCGGGTTGGTCTTCAGCGCTTTGGCGGCGCCCATGACACCGTTGGCCTGGTAGTCGCCGAATTCCGGCTTGGAAGCCGGCTGGACCACGGCAGGCGCATCAGGGGCGCCAGCCGCTGCCAGCGCCGCCTGTACCCGTTCGTTGATCAGTTGATGAATAGTCATTAGATAGCCCCACGAATTGCCGCGAAAACGAAAATTTGCCTTCGCTTTTGAAAAATAACTGGATTTTGATTGTATTCGCCCAGGCCGGTGCGGGCAATGCTTGATCCACCTTGAGGTGCCTGCAATTGCCCTTCTTTTGATCCTTTACGGCTTTTCGCTGCGTATCGGTTGGTCCAGCCAGACGGTCTCGCCCAAAGCCGGCACGCTGAAATCAGCCGGAGCGATGTCATGCCGGCGCAAGGCTTCTGCCAGATCCAGCGGCGGTTGATGCAGCGGCTCATCGGTCAGCACAAAGGTGCCCCAATGCACCGCCAGCGCCCGCTTCGGGCGCAGAATGCGGAAAATCTCCACCGCCTCGTCCGGATTGATGTGCTGCGGCGCCAGAAACCAGCGCGGCTGGTAGGCGCCGATGGGCAGCAGCGCCAAATCGACCTCGCCCAGATGCTCGGCAATGCGCGCGAAAAGCTCCGGATGATACCCGGTATCGCCCGGATACCAAAGCTGGACGCCGTCGCCCTTTACCGCGAAGCCGCCCCACAGCGCGCGGTTGCGGTCGCCCCAGACCCAGCGTTTGCTCCAGTGCTGCGCCGGCGTCAGCGTCAACTCAACCGCGCCGTGGCGATGACGCTGCCACCAGTCGAGTTCGACGATGCGCTCAGCCGGCGCGCCGGCGCGCAGCAAGGTCCGCCCCACGCCCAAGGGCACCACGAACAACGGCGATCCGCCCGCCTGAGCCGCCAAGCGGCGTAGGGTAGGAAAATCAAGGTGGTCATAATGATTGTGCGTCACCATCACCACGTCGATGCGCGGCAAGTCCGGCAAAGCCATGGCGGGCGGCAGCAGGCGCTTCGGCCCCATCCACTGCACAGGCGAGGCGCGCGGTGACCACACCGGGTCCAACAACAGATTCACCCCGGCCAGCTGAATCAACCCGCTGGCGTGGCCTATCCAGGTATAAGACGGCCGCTCCCGATTGGCCGTCAACGCAGCGACATCCGGCGCGACGCGGTGAATGTCCTGCAGGCGATGTTCCACTTGCAGCCGCCGGCGCTGCCAGTTCCAGCGCGCCAGATCAACAAAACGCGGCTGCTGAAAAGGATAGAGGTTGCGGTAGCCATCCGAGCCGTGATGGCTACGGGAAGCGTCGGGACGATAACGCGGCAGCGGCCAGCGCAGCAGATCAAGCAGCATGAATAAAGGCAGTTTTTCGGAATGATGCAAGCATTCTGCCGCAAGCTTGGCAAATTAAAAAGCGGCGGGACTGGCCCGCCGCCGCATGAAACCCGATGCCGCGCTCAGAAAGTGTAGACCGCCTGCGCGCCGATCAGGTCGTTGCTCTTGCGATAGCTGCCATCGTTGCGCAGGAAGACGTTCTCGCTGGCCCAGTCGTGGCGGTATTCCAGCTTCAGCGTCAACTGATCGGTGGGGAAGAACAGCAGGTCCGCCGTCAAAGCCTGGCGGTTGGCGCCGTTGCATGCCGGTCCGCCGGCCTGATAGGCGGCCCAGCAACTGGGCGAAACACCGAAGCCATTTGTTCCATCCGCGCCGTTGCCGCCCAAACCGATGCCGCCGCCACCGCCGCCGTTCTTGCTGTTGTTCAGATAGTCATAACGCAGCGTCGCGCCCATCTTGCCGACAGTTTCCGTCATCCACTTGCGGTGACCCAACAGGGAAGCGCCATACCAGACCGCGTTGCCCCCGTTCCACGCGGCGCGCTGCTGTTGGCCATAATCCAACTCGGCGTTGTATTGCACGTCTCCCAAGGTGTAGCTGGCATCGGCCTCTGTGAAGAAATAGTTGCTGTAAGGCCCGGGCGCGCTGCCCTGATAACCATAGCCGCTGCCGGTGGTGGTGGTGCCGGGCAGGGTCTGCCGCCCCGCGTTCATGGACCAGCCCAGATCCAACGCGCTGCTCCAGGTGTAATCTACGCGCGCGGTCGCGGTGGGGGTGTTATTGCTGCGCGTGCCGTTGAACGCTTGGCTATTTGCATGCGTACGGTACTGCTCATTCGCCAGCAGGAACTTCCACGCCCAGACATCATGGCTCCAGGCGAAGCCCGCGCCGACATAGCTGCCTGGATCGCTGAAGTCGTACAGCAGGCCGTGGGTCAGGGTCACCATCTGGTTGGACTGCTGCACCTCGTAGCCGCCGAAGCTGTTCATCAAACCAGCGTTGACGCTCCAGGTATCGGACAGCGGAAAGTTGATGACTGCGGTATTAATGATGTTGTTGCCGCTGCTACCATCCAGCAAGGTGTTGCCGGAGCCGCGGTTGGGCATGATGGTGATTTCGGCGCTGGGCGCGGTGGGACCGACGCCGAAGGTCTTCTTGATGTCCAAGTAGACATCGCCGAAGGTGCTGTTGCTGTAAGCGTAAGCATTCTGGTGGTTCAGGAACTGGAAGCCGGCGCTGTTAGGCGCGCGGTTGTAGATATAGGTGGGGTCGAGATAGCCGGTGATGCTCAAGCCGGCGATCGGGCCTTCATTGGCGGCGGTGTTGAGCCTATCCACCTTCAACTCCATGCCGGCTACCCGCTCTTTCAGCTCAGCATTGGCATCATCGCCACTGGCGGCTGCCGAGGCGGCCGGGGCCGGCTTATCGGCCGTCGCCGCTTCCACCGCCTTTTGCAGCTCCGCCATCTGCTGCTGCAGTTTTTGCATCTGCGCCTTCAGCCGGACGATCTCGTCGGACTTGGCATCGGCCATCGCCACGCCGGGCAGCGCGGCGATCAATGCGCTGATCAGAACCTTCTTCATCATCATTTCTCCTTGTGCTGCACTGCTTTGTGGTTTACATCGCAACCCTGCTCAGCCGTTGGCAAAGGCCAACCGCATCTCTTTCTCGCGCTTGCGCGTCATCGCGCCCATATAGATGTTGGCGACGACCACGCCCACCGACACCAGCACGATGAACAAGGTAGCCAGCGCGTTCATTTCCGGATTCAGACCCAGCCTCACCCGCGAGAAGATGACCATGGGCAGGGTGGTGGAACCCGGGCCGGACAGGAAGGCGGTCAGCACCAGATCATCCAGCGACAGCGTGAACGACAACAGCCAGCCGGACACCAGCGCCTGCGAGATCAGCGGCAGCGTGATGACGAAAAACACTTTCAGCGGCCGCGCGCCCAAGTCCATCGCCGCCTCTTCCAGCGACAGGTTCAACTCGCGCACCCGCGACTGCACCACGATGGTGACGTAGGACACGCACAGCATCACGTGGCCGATCCAGATGGTGAACACCCCCCTGCCCTCCGGCCACCCCAGGCTTTGCTCCATCGCCACGAACAGCAGCAGCAGCGATATGCCCTGAATCACTTCGGGAATGACCAGCGGCGCGTTGATCATGCCGGTAAACAGCGCAAACAAGCGGAAGCGGCCAAAACGCCCCAGCACGAAGCCGGCCCAGGTACCCATCACCACCGATGCCGTCGCCGTCATCAGCGCGATCTTCAGGCTGAGCCAGGCGGCATTGATCAACTCATCGTCGTCCAGCAAGGCGGCGTACCATTTGAAAGAAAACCCCGACCACAGCGTCACCAGTTTGGACTCGTTGAACGAGTAGATCACCAGCAGCACGATGGGCAAGTACAGGAAGGTGTAGCCGAGTCCCAGCACCAGAAAGGACAAGGGTTTGCTTGGCTTGATCATTTCGCCTCCTCCATCGTCTTGACCTGGTAATGCTGGAACAGCGCCATCGGCACCAACAACAACAGCACCATGCAGCAGGTCACCGTGGCGGCCATCGGCCAATCATTGTTGCTGAAGAACTCTTCCCACATCACGCGGCCTATCATCAGCGTGTCCGAGCCGCCCAACAGCTCCGGAATCACGTACTCGCCCACCGCCGGGATGAACACCAGGAGGCTGCCGGCGACGATGCCGTTCTTCGACAAAGGCAGCGTCACCTGCCAAAACGCGCGCCAGGGCTTGGCGCCCAGGTCGTAGGCCGCTTCCAGCAGCGTCAGATCCATCTTCACCAAGTGGGCGTACAGCGGCATGATCATGAACGGCAGGTAGGAGAACACCATGCCGATGTAGACCCCCCAGTTGGTGTGATACAGATGCAGCGGACTATTGATCACCCCCAGCCATAGCAGGAACTGGTTGAGAAAACCGTCGTTCTTCAGAATGCCTATCCAGGCGTAAACCCGAATCAGATACGAGGTCCAGAACGGCAACATCACCATCATCATCAGCGTGTTGCGCGTCGCGCCCTCAGCCCGCGCGATGTAGTAGGCCATCGGATAGCCGATCAGCAGACACAGCACGGTGGAGAAGAACGCCATCTTCACCGAGCTGACATAGGTGGCGAAATACAGGTCGTCGGTGAACATGAAGCGGTAATGGCTCACGTTGAGCGCAACCGTATAGACGTCGTTTTCCAGCTTGGTCAGCGGCGTGTAAGGCGGGATGCCCAGCTGCTGCTGGGAGAAACTGATGCCCACCACCAGCAGGAAGGGCAACAGGAAAAACACGAACAGGAACAGGAAAGGCACGGCGATCGCCGTTGTCCTGCCCGATGGCAACCATTTCAGATCCGGTAGTTTCATGGCAGCACCACAACGCCTGAGGCGTTTGAACATTGCGTCCCCATCGGCGAAGCGCCTTCGCCGACACCATCAGACCGCCCAACAAGGGCGGACAATGTCCCACGGCTGTCCGGCCGTCCCGGCTAGGCCGGGCAGCGGACTATTGTTGTGTGATCCAGACACGAGCCGGATGGCGGCACCCGGCTCATGACAGGCTTAGCGCCCTGTCTTCAGCTGCGTCCACAGCCGGTTCTGCAGACGGGTGATGTCCGCCGGCAACGGCTTCAACAGGAACAAGGTTTTCATCACCGATTCCGGCGGGTAGATGGTCGGATCATTGGCGATTTCCGGCTTGACGAACTTGCGCGCTGCCGCGTTGACCGTCGGGTAGAACACCTCGTCGGTAATCGCCGCGTTGACCTCAGGCGTCTCGATGTAGTTGATCCACTTGAGCGCGGCTTCCGGGTGCGGCGCATCCTTCGGGATCACCATCACGTCGAACCAGATCGGCGCGCCGGACTTGGGGATCACGTAACCCAGCTGATAGGAACGCTTGGCCTCGGCCGCGCGGTGCTTGGCGATGTTGACGTCGCCGGACCAGCCCAGCGCCAAACAGATGTCGCCATTGGCCAGGTCGTTGATGTAGCCGGACGAGTTGAACTGGGTGATGTAGGGGCGAATCTTCTTCAAGGCCTCGAACGCGGCCTGGTAGTCGGCCGGATTCTTGCTGTTCGGATCCTTGCCCAGATGGTGCAGCGTCACGGCGAACACATCGTTGGCCTGATCCAGCACGGACACGCCGCAGTCTTTCAGCTTGGACACGTATTTGGGATCGAACAGGATGTCCCAGCTGTCCAGCGGGGCGTTGTTGCCCAGGATGGACTTGACCTTGGTGAAATTGTAACCCAGGCCGTCGGTGCCATAAGCCCATGGCACGCCATGCGCGTTGCCCGGATCGGCGTCGACGATCTTGGCCATCAGAGACTTGTCCAGATTGGCCAGATTGGGCAGCTTGGATTTGTCCAGTTTCTGGTAGATGCCGGCTTCGATCTGCCTGGCCATGAAATTGGAGGTAGGCACCACGATGTCGTAGCCGGCGCGGCCGGTCAGCATCTTGGCTTGCAAGGTGTCATCGCTGTCGTAGACATCGTATTTCACCTTGATGCCGGTCTGCTTTTCAAAGCCGGGGATGGTGGACTTGGCGATGTAATCCGACCAGTTGTAGACGTTAAGCGACTTGTCCTCCGCCAGCGCACCGGTGGCTGGCAAAAGCAACAACAAGGAATACAGAACTTTGTGAACCAGTTTCTTCTTCATGACAGGCTTCCTAAGTAGCACGACCATAAATGCTCCCGCCGATGACGGGAGATCCCGAGGAACTGCATTCTTCATTGCGTCGTCTGCCCATTGCACTGGCTTGGCCGCGCAGACGGCGGTATTAAGCCAACATACACCCAAGGCAGGCAAACGTAATATGCTCAAGCGTTACGGCATGTAACCCGAATTCACCGCGCTCACAAAACCACCCTATCCCGCGCTGGCTAGTCCTGGCTTACCATTGCGTTGTCTGCGTTAACGCCTTGCTTCAGGCGCGCTGCGAGGTGTTGTCAGCGGTTTGACTCCGGAGTGAACGGAAAGACGGAACGGTTCAGAAAGAAGCGGGCGGGCTATGCAGGAAACGAGGCGGCGAGTGAAGCGCCAACGCGGGGGAACCGGCGCGGCAGGATGGGGAACCGTCAGGCCAAGGGCGGGCTGCTTGCATCATGATTTCCTCTCTCTCGCTCCAATATGCGATGGTGGCGTTTAATAAATTTGACGCCATATTTTTTATGTAACTACTTTTTAATCAGGTTTACGCAGAGTTGCAATAGAAAAGCCAGTTGCTTCACAAAAAAATCAACACACTGTCTATTTGTTGCCAACTAGCGTTTATGATCATCAACGCCGCGATGATCTATCGGCCTAAGCGCGAGCTTGGCCGGCCTTTGATTCA
This sequence comes from Chromobacterium sp. ASV23, assembly GCF_016428945.1. Classification (NCBI taxonomy): domain Bacteria; kingdom Pseudomonadati; phylum Pseudomonadota; class Betaproteobacteria; order Neisseriales; family Chromobacteriaceae; genus Chromobacterium; species Chromobacterium sp. ASV23. The sequence continues at coordinate 76,201 of NZ_JAELTR010000010.1, read as the reverse complement.
AGACATTATCATCAACGAAACTCGATCAGGAAATCGCTGGCTTTCCTGGCGCCGCCACAATCAACCATCCCGCAACACCGACGCAACACCTGCTGCCGGTTGATAAAGCAAAAAGGCTGCCAGCGGCAGCCTTTAAATGCGAAAAACAGCGGCAATCACAACAGGCGGGTGATCAGGGCCTTGTGGTCATAGCCGGCAAAACCGGGAATCCGCACCTGCATGCCGTTGCCGGCAGCCACTTGCACCGACTCGCCATTGCGTATCATCTGCGCCAGTTCGATGATTCGGTTGCCGGACGGATGGATCACCTCCAGCTTGTCGCCGACGGCGAACTTATTCTTCACCTCCACCAGCGCCCAGCCTTCGGCATCCACTTCGATCACATCGCCGACATACTGGCTCTGCTTGGCCTTGGAGTGCCCGGTCAGGTAGTTCTGGTAATCCTGGCTCTGGTGCCGCTCAAGAAAACCCGGGGTATAGCCGCGGTTGGCCAGACCATCCAGATCGGACAGCAGGCTCAGGTCGAACGGGCGGCCGGCGACGGCGTCGTCGATCGCCTTGCGGTACACCTGGGCTGCGCGCGCCACATAGTACAAACTCTTGGTGCGGCCCTCGATCTTCAGCGAATCGACGCCGATCTTCGCCAGTTTTTCCACCTGCTCGACGGCGCGCAGGTCCTTGGAATTCATGATGTAGGTGCCGTGCTCATCTTCAATGATGGGCATCAGCTCGCCCGGGCGGCTGCCCTCCTCGATCAGATAAGTCTTGTCCGCCAAGGGATGGCGCTGCTGGCTGCCGCAGGACGAGAAATTCTGGTTGGCCTCTTCCAGCGCCTTGTTGAAGTCGAACTGGATCACCTGCACATCGCCGGCGTCGTCGCCCTGCGTGTCGTGCACCTTGTAGTCCCAGCGGCAAGCATTGGTACAGGTGCCTTGATTCGGATCGCGGTGGTTGAAATAACCAGACAGCAGGCAACGGCCGGAGTACGCGATGCACAATGCACCATGGACGAACACTTCCAGCTCCATGTCGGGGCATTCCTGGCGGATTTCCGCAATCTCGTCCAGGGACAGCTCGCGCGACAGGATGATGCGCGACACGCCCAGCTTCTGCCAGAACTTGACGCCCATATAGTTGACGGTATTGGCCTGCACCGACAGGTGAATGGGCACTTCCGGCCACTTCTCGCGCACCATCATGATCAGCCCCGGGTCGGCCATGATCAGCGCGTCCGGCTTCATGGCGATCACCGGCTCCATGTCGGCCATATAGGTCTTGATCTTGCTGTTGTGCGGCAGGATGTTGCTGGCGACGAAGAACAGCTTGCCGCGCGCGTGGGCCTCGTCTATGCCCTGCTTCAGTTCTTCCAGCTTGAAATCGTTGTTGCGGGCGCGCAGGCTGTAGCGCGGCTGGCCGGCGTACACGGCGTCGGCGCCAAAATCATAGGCGGCGCGCATCTTGTCCAGCGTGCCGGCCGGCAGCAGCAATTCGGGGGCTTTGATCATTGGGTGATGACTTCTTGGTATTCAGTTGAGCAGGCAGGAAACCGGCAGCGGCTTGCGGTCCGGCTTGACGAAAGCCTTGCGGGCAGAGTCTGCGGCCAGGCGTTCGGACGAGTAGTGCTGCTCCAGCACGGCCTTGGCATCCTGGGCCAGATCGCGGCAGCTATCCAGAAAGGCCTGCCAGTCTTCCATCAGCGCCGGGTCGGACTCCACCCGGCTATAGGCGATGGCCAGCAGCGCCATCGTCAGCGTGTGGTTGTACTTGGTCGCCGCGCCATTGGCCATGGCGAAGCGCGACAGCGCATGCGCGCAACGCGCAGCCGCCTCCGGCGCCGGGTACTCCCGACGATAGCCCCAGGCTGCGTACAGGTGGGCTTGATGATTGAAATCCGATGCTGCCAGCGCATTGGCTTCCAGCTTACGCAGGAATACCTGGTGCTCCATGATGCAGACGCTCCGCAAGTGCAAAAAACGACAGGCCCCGCACCATAGCGGAGCCTGTTTGAGGCTTATTCGGCCGCGATTATGCGCGGGTGGACATTCAGCGTCAAGCCCGCCTGACGCATCGCCGCAACTTTAAGCCGCTGTTTTTTAAAGCCGTTTTATTTTCGTGGTTTTTGCAACAACGCCGCCAAAGACAGCAACTGCCCCGCCATGGCAAGCAATAGCAGCATTGGGCACAGCAGTCGCAGCAACAGGCTTTCCGTCTCGCCGCCGCGCCATAGCACGGACATCGCCATGAATAACAAGGTGGAAGCCAGCAACATGGCGATGCCGAACTTGCGATTGCCGCGCAGGCGAATGATCAGATTTTTCATTAAGGTGATCCAGATAAAAAAGTCAGGCGTCGGCCGGCTGCTGCCCCAGCCGGGCCAGCGCCGCCAATTCATCGGCGAAGAAACCCGCGGCTTCGCGCGCGGGCAGATTGTAGTCGCCGGGATGCAGTTGCATCGCGTACTCATCGAGTAGACGGCGGAAAGTCGCCTGTGGTTCCAGCCCGCGCTGCCGGCATAGCTCGCAGAACCAGCGGTTGCCGATCTGCACATGGCCGATTTCGTCGCGCAGGATGATGTCCAGCACGGCAACGCTGGCCGTATCGCCGATGGCGGCCAGCCGCCGCTGGATGCCTGGCGTCACGTCCAGCCCGCGCGCCTCCAGCACCCTGGGCACCAGGGCCATGCGAATCATCACATCATGATCGGTCTTGCGCGTCATCGCCCACAGGCCGTCATGCGCCGGAAAATCGCCGTAGGCGAAACCCAGCTCCCGCAACCTGTCCTGCAGCAGCCGGAAATGGCCGGCCTCCTCCGCCGCCACCCGCAGCCAATCGTCGACAAAACCGTCCGGCATGTCGCGAAAACGCCAGGCCGCGTCCAGCGCCAGATTGACGGCATTGAATTCGATATGGGCGATGGCGTGCAGCAAGGCGCCATGCCCCTGACGGGTAGAAAGGCCGCGCCGCGGCACCTTGGCGGGGTGGACCAACTCGGGACGTTCCGGCCGCCCCGCCTCCGGCAAGGCGTAGGGAGCGGCTGCCGCCAGACGGGCCAGCGAGCCGGCGCGCCAATCCTGGAAAAGCCGTTCGGCAAGCAACAGCTTTTCCTCGACGTCGCGGCACAACAGCGCCTGCTCCAGCAAGGGATAAAGCGATACGGTTGAGTGCGTCATGCCGCGGATTTTAAGCGCCGCGCGTCCTCAGGCCAAGTCTGCCTCGGTTTGGGCTGTGAGCCAGTCTTCGAAACGCGCCAGTTCCTCGTCGAACTTCAGCATCGCCTGATGCGCCAATTCGACATTGCGGTCCTTGCCGGCTTTTTCCACGGCCTCCGCCGCCGCGCCCAGGTCATTGGCGCCGACCATGCGGCTGGCGCCCTTGATCCGGTGGGCGGCAAACCCGATCTTGTCCGGATCCCGGCTTTGCAGCGCCTCGCGCAAGGCCGCCACGTCCTCTTGGTTGCCGGTCTGGAACTCACGCAGGATCTCCAGCTCCATGCTCAAATCGCCGTTGCTGTATACCTGCAGCACGCTACGGTCGATCGGCACTGAGAGGTTATCCTCCCCGTCTTGCGCGCCTGCCTGCCCAGCTGACTGGGGCAACGGTTCCATGGCGGCCTCCGGCGGCAAGATAGTCTGCTCTCCTGAGTCGCCGACAGACCGCATCCATTTGCTCAAGGTCGATTGCAGGGCATGAATCGACAAGGGCTTGGTGAGGAAGTCGTCCATGCCGGCCTCGCGCGTCTTGTCGACTTCCTCTTTCGCGGCGTTGGCGGTGCAGGCGACGATGGGAATACGGCCGCACTCGGGATGCGACGCCTCATAGGCGCGCACCAGCCGGGCCAGTTGATAGCCGTCTATGCCAGGCATGTGGCAATCGGTCAGAATCAGGGAATAACGTCCAGCCAGCCACTTGCTGAAGGCGCGGTCGCCGTCTTCCGCCCAGTCCGCCGGGTAGCCTAGCTTTTCCAGCTGTTTCAGCGTCAGCTTGCGGTTGGTCGGATTGTCCTCGGCAAACAGAATGGGATAACCCTTCTCGACGCCGGCAGACGCGCCGCCACTGGCAAGAGGAGCGGAAACCGACTCCAAAGGCACCCGCTGCTCCGGCAGCACCACCGGCTCGACCTGCTCCGCCAGCCACTCCAGTTCCAGCAGCAGGCGGGCGCAGCTGCCCTTGCCTGGCTCGCTTTCCATTTCCACATGCCCGCCCATCAAACCGGCCAATCGCCGGCAGATGGCCAGCCCCAAGCCGGTGCCGCCAAAACGCCTGGTCGTTTCGGAATCCGCCTGGGTGAATGGCTGGAACAGCTTGCTCAACTGCTCCTGCGACATGCCGATGCCGGTATCTTCGACTTCAAATGCCAGCACCTGATAATTGGCGACGGTATCCATCACCCTCACCCGGATATCCACTTTTCCGCCGGAGGTGAACTTGATGGCATTGCTGATGAAGTTCTGCAAGACTTGCCGCACCCGCAACGGGTCCATCACCAGCGTCGGCGCCAGCTTGTCGTCCAGCGTCAGCGTCAGCGCCAGGCCTTTCTTGTTGGCATTCTCCTGATACAGGCTGCGCAGGCTGTCCATGAACGGCTGCACGGCCGTCCGGGTGGGGATGATCTCCATCCGGTCCGCTTCGATCTTGGAGAAGTCGAGAATATCGTCGATCAGCCTGAGCAAGGTATTGGCAGAGTCTTGTATGGTGGACACGGTATCGCGTTGCTCCGCGTCCAGCTGCGTCATCGCCAGCAGCTCCAGCATGCCGAGCACGCCGTTCATCGGCGTGCGGATCTCGTGGCTCATCGTGGCGAGGAAGGCGCTCTTGGCCCGGTTGGCGGCATTGGCCTGGTCGCGCGCCATGCGCAGCTCGAACTCGGCCATCTTGCGTTCGGTGATGTCCAAGCAGGCCAGAATGATCACCGACTCGGCGGCGTCCGGGAACAACAGCTGCCCCTCGAACAGCACCCAGATCGGCCGGCCGGTGCCGGTCAAGCACTCCAGCTCGCAGTGGATGCGCGCGTTTTCCTGCTGCATCTTGGACATCTGCTCGGCCAGCTCGTACCAGCCATGCTCAGAAGCCAGCAGCTCCATCAGGTGCATGCCGGACAAGCCGTATCCATCGCCGACATCGAAAATGCTTTCCGCGGTGAGGTTGGCTCGGGTGATCTGGAAGTGTTCGTTCAAGCGCAGCAAGCCCACCGGCGAAGCGGAGTACACCGCCTCTTCCTCTTGCAACACCGCGCGCAATTGAGCTTCAGACAGCTTACGGCGGTCTTCCTCCGCGTAAAAACCGAGGATATTGGCGTAGGCGCCCAGCAAGGGCAGGATGCTGATGCCGAGCTGCGACAGCGTTGGCCGCATCAGGCACACCCCCGCCGCCACCTCTCCGGCCAGCATCACCGGCAAGGAGACCCAGGACGGTTGCGCCGACAAGCTGCGGAACAGGGCCGGCAATGGCGCCTCGGCCATCGACAATTGCTGTATCTGCGGCAGAAAATCCGGCCACTCCCCGGCCTGCAAGCGCAGGGACTCGTCGCTGTTGTCCAATGCCGACCAGGCCACCAAAACACACTGCTCGGAATGCGTGAAATCCAGGAAAGTATCATGCAAGCGCGCAAACACCGCCTCTCGCGATGACCGAGAAAGCAGCAAAGCCTCGATTTCCGAAATGACCGACAGCAATTCGACGCTGCGCTCCAGCGAGGCTTCAGCCAGCCTGCGCTTGTGCTCATCCCGCACGATCAAGATGTGCAAAGGACGGTTATTCCCGTCCAGATAGCGATCTATCGTGAGCAAGGCGTGAAAATGCTCGCCGCCACTGCCCATTCCCTCTACCTGCAGCGAGCGCCCCTCCTGAATTTCCAAGGCAGACAACACGGAATGCAACTCATCGTTCATCACGAAAAGCTGCTTGACGGGCATGCCCGCCAACATGCTCATCGAGTAGCCGAACATTCTTCCGGCGCCCTCGTTGGCCATTTCGATGGCGCCGCTCTGATTGATCACCAGCATCGCATCGCCGGATACGTCGAGCATGCGCTGCAGAAAGTCCAGCGGCTTGAGCACCTTGCGCACCATCACGTACAGGAGGAAGCCCAGCAACACGATTTCCACCAAGGCGAACAAGCCGGCTCGCAGCAGCTCGCGCCTGGCATCGGACAGGCTAGCCTGGGCCGCGGCGGCAGTATGGCCGGACACATCCTGCAGCGTCTGCGAAAACGCCTCCGTCAAGCGATCCAGATTGAGAGAAAAGTTATTGGCCTGAGCGAATTGCAAGCGGCCATCCAATTGATCCAGCTGCAATTGCGCCAACAACTGTTGCCGCTGCGCCAGCAGCGCAAGCGTGGTGAACTTGGCCGACAAGCTCGGATCCTGCACGCTGTCCACTCGGGGCCTGAGCTTGTCCAAGGTCAGCATCCCGGCAGCCAAACGGCGCGCCAGATCCTCTTCCACGTGCCGGTCCAGCCTATGCCCCAACATCATGCGCAATACCAGTGATTGCGCATTGGCGCGCAGCCAATAAGCGGACATCCACAAATCCTGCCGCAACCACACCAGATTATTGATGCGCGGATCGCCGCTCGTCGCCATGGAAACCACCGCGTCGCTCAGCAAATGCTGCACCTGCTCCTGAACATCGCGCGTTTCTTCATAAAGCCGGGTAGTCAAGGCTTCGTTGGGACCTGTGTGGGCACGCCAGGTTTCGCCGGCCAGCGCGCGCAACTGCTGGAACTGGCGCAGCGTCTGCTGCAGATGGATCAATTTTTCCTCGATCCGGCCGTTCTGCCTCTTGCGCAAAGACGTGGCCAGCGCGAAATAATCCTCGTCCACCCGTCGGCCCAGCTGGTCCAGCCGATTTTGCTGGTCCGCGGTAGGCGGCTTGCCGAGCAGCAAGGCACGCAATTGTCCGCTTTCGCTCAGCTGAGCTTCCGCAAAGCGGTAAAGCAGATCGGCATCGCCGCTCCATTCGGTCAACTGGCTGGCTTGCTGATATCGTTCCCAAGACGTGATCTGCAGCTGCAACATGACGCCAATTTGCAGCATGCCCAGCAACAGCACGATGACCAATACGCTGCGCCCTATCGCGCTTGCCTGACTATGCTGCGGCCGAATCCGGGTCATGGCTAGCTTCTCACAACCGGATTGACCGCGGTCTCCGAATTGTCCAACACAAAAATCTGCGCGACGCCATAACGCTCAGAGTAATCCTTCAATACCGACAACTGATTGGCGGAGATGGTGGCCCCGCGCGGCAACAGCAGATGCCCCGACCTGCTGCGCAGGTCGCGCGTCAGTAGCGCGCCAGGCTTGACCTTGTCCAAAGTCAGGCAGCTCTCTTCCGGCCCATCGTGAGAGATGGGCGTCCTCGTCTCGAACAGCCGGCCAAAGACTTTCTTGTCATAGTCCGTGCCCGTGGAGATGTGATAGTAGCTGAATGGATCGATCTCCGGCCGCGCCCGCTGCAGGGCCGTCTGGATCGCCTTTTCCACATCGGCCGGCTTAGGAGGCTTGACGACGAAACCATCGGCGTGCAGCTGGCTGGCCATCATCACATTGCTGCGGTCCGCATGGCCGGACAAAAAGACGAAGGGCAAATTGGAAACATTGGCGGTATGGCCGCAGCGCAGTTCCTTGAGCAAATCCATGCCATTCATGGGCTGCATTTGCACGTCGCACAAAATGATGTCGACCATGCGGATATCCAGCATCCGCATCGCGGCGGTACCATCTGCGGCCTGATAAATATGGTCCTGCCGGACACCCATGCTCTGCAAAGCCTGCGAAATCAGCGTGCGCACCAAGGTCTGGTCATCGACGATCAAAATGCGCAAGCGGACCAAATCGACCGAAATCATCGCGTCTCCTCAAGTAACGGATACCGCGCCATCCGCAGCAGAACTGCTTCCCCAAATGCTTCTGGTCGCCGCGACCAACTCGCCTTCCGGGATGGCCGCGCCCAGAAACTGACCCATTCCGCTGACGCACCCAAGCGATCGCGCCAACGCCAGGCTCTCTTCATTATCGATGCGCGTTGCGCAAACGGCGGCCTGCGACAAGCCGAAATAGCGCAAAAGGCGAAAGGCGCCCGCATCCTCTCCCAGCAATACCCGCATCCAACGCAAGGTTTCCACCGGCACGTTAAGCTGGTCGAATGGAAACTTGAACAAATTGCTCACCGCGAGGGCGCCCTGCCCGAACTCTCCCGCCAGCAAGCGGAATCCCAGATAACGAACTTTGGCGATATTCTCGAAGCACACCGCGTCTGCGTGCCTGCCCAAGCCATCGGTCAACTCAAAGCCGATGCGCCGGGCCGCGACGCCATATTGCTGCAGCACCATGTAGCAATGGTCGAATACGTTTTCCGCGCGCAGGCAGGCCTCATCGATCTGCACGCTGATTGGGCACTCGGCAAAAGACGTCTGCCGCGCGATATCCACCAGCAGCTTGGCTATCCGCTCCACCACCGTTTCCAGCATGACGGCCGACGCCATCCTCCGGCCGGCCAGCCGCGAAAGCAGATAGTCCATCGGATAACGCTTGCCATTCTGGATCAATCCAGCCAGGTGAAAACCACTGAGCTTGCGCTCCGCCAGCGTAAGCACCGGCGCAAACTCCAGCCTATAGTCGTCCTCGCCTATCATCGACAATAGCTGCTCGATATCCAACGGATCCAGCGGGAGCAGCCTTTCCATTTCATTGAAGATATCGTCGAGCGTGGCGACAAAGGCTTCCGCCGAATAAGGTTTGGTCAGAAATCGGGTGCAAGACATGCCCAGGGCGCTGGACATGTCGGCGATGGTTTGCAGCGTTTTGCCGTCGTAGCCGGAAATGATCAGCAATGCGGACTGGTAGCCCAGCTGCGCCACGTTCTTGATGAAATCGATGCCGTTCATGCCGGGCATGCCGATATCGGTGATCACCAGGTCATAGCCGCCTTCCACCAGGCTCCGCAACGCCTCGGCCGGATCGCTGAATTCGTCTATCTCCACCGCGAAACGGCTGAAGAAGCTGGCTTGGCGCGAGATCAGCTTGCGCAATACCAATTGGTCATCGAGTATCAAGAACCGCTTTGGCTTCAGCTCCATGCTGATCATCCCCTTCCAGGCAATACCGCAGCGGTTTCAACGCTATGCACTCGGCCTCTGGCCACCAGTAAGAGGCTTCTCTGCGCAGCATCACCTCCTCCGCCCGCCGCTACGACATTCGCGTAACTTTCCGCCGCGTAATACCATGTATAGGCTGACATACTTGCCAGCACAAGCGGCCATCCACCTGCCTTGAGAGACGCCGCCCTGCGCCTTGCCATTCCGCCAGCAGGGCGCATGGTCGTCGACGCCCAGCCCTTGAGTCGACCCGGGCAGACGCAGAACCACGCTAACAATCTAGCGGCAGTCATCACCGAGCGATCCGGGCCAGCGTTGCCTGGCTCTCCCGCAGCCACTCGGCGTACACTTTCAGACTAGGCCGGCGCAACTAGCCGCTTGACGCGAAACCCGCCGCTGGCCAATTTGCTCCAACCAACGTTGACCGGCCTTTTCGCAGCGCGCAGCCTCCAGAATGCCGGCCTGCCAATCCACGCTCTACTGCATATGCCATGAAAAATACCAAACGATGCCCATGGTGCGGCGACGATGCTTTATATACCGCCTACCACGACGAGGAATGGGGGCGTCCCGAACGGAACGACCGCAAGCTGTATGAAATGCTGGTGCTGGAAGGCGCGCAGGCCGGACTGTCCTGGATCACCATCTTGCGCAAGCGCGAAGGCTACCGCGACGCCTTCCACGGCTTTGATCCGGAACGAGTGGCGGCGATGACCGACGATGACGTCGAACGGCTGATGCAGAACCCCGCCATCGTGCGCAACCGCCTGAAAATCCACAGCGCCATCCGCAACGCCAAAGTATTTCTGCAGATGCAACGCCAACACGGCAGCTTCGCCGACTGGCTGTGGGCGCACGTCGATGGGCAGCCCATCGTCAATCGCTGGCGCAGCCACGCCGAATGTCCCGCCTCGACCGAGCTATCCGACCGCATCAGCAAGGCGCTGAAAAAGGCAGGCATGAACTTCGTCGGCAGCACGGTGATCTACGCCTACCTGCAGGCCTGCGGCGTGGTCAACGACCATCTGCTGGACTGCCATCGGCACCCAGACCAGACGGGCTGAGCGGGCAGACTGGCCATGGCATGACCCTTCATCCAGCACGGCGGCCTGATGGAAAGCGCATGAACAAAACCGCCGGCGACAAAGTCGCAGGCGGTTTGAAAACGGCTGCGGCGGCGAGTCTTGCTTGAATAAGCTGACTCCTCCAGCCAGACAGACGGCTTACTTCTGTTGCGGAGCCGGCTCTGCCACAAAGATCTCCACGCGACGGTTCATCGCGCGGCCGGACACGGTGCCGTTATCCGCCACCGGCTCGCGCGAGCCGCGGCCATCGATGGCGATGCGGCCGCTGGCCACGCCGCGCGACACCAGATAGTCCTGGGTAGCCTTGGCGCGGTTGATCGACAACGGGCCGTTGATCGCATCGCTGCCGGTGCTGTCGGTATGGCCGATGATGCTCACCGTGGTAACCGGATTCTGCTTAAGGGTGGCGGCCAGCTTGGCCAATACCGGCTTCAGGCTGGGCTTCAGCGCATATTTGCCGGAATCAAACGAGGCGTCGCTGGGGATATTGATCTTGAGCCGGTTATCGGCAGTTTGGCTGACATCAATGCCGGTGCCCTTGGTCGCCTGCTCCATCGCCTCTTTTTGCTTTTGCATATGCTGCGACCATAGGTAGCCGCTGCCCGCGCCGATCAGGCCGCCGATGGCCGCGCCGGTGGCCGCGCTGCGGCCGGTATGCCCGCCGGCGGTCAGGGCGCCGATAGCCGCGCCCACGCCGGCGCCAATCGCCGCGCCGCCGCCCACGCCCTTTTGCGTGTCTCTCATATTGGCGCAACCGCCCAGGCCTGCCAGGCTAGCGGCCACCAAAGTAGACACCATCGCGTTCTTGATCATGCTTTCATCCTTTTCATACTGATTGCGAAGAGACCGCCTCTGGCGCGGCGGGTTCCCCACACCGCGCCATCACGCGCCGCGCGGCTTGCGGTAATATTGCAGCTTGCCACCATCGGCACGTCGCGCCGAACCAAGCAGCGGCATCGATGGCGGCGCAACCGCCATCGTTCTGATCGATACCAAAGCCGGCGCGATTGCCGTGTATAATACCGCCCAATCGTTCGGCCCGCGCCCGATCTACCGCATGACGGTCGATCTGGCCTTTTGACCTGCGCAATCATGAAACGGCGCGCCGGTTTGGATAGCATGGTCGAACCCGCTGGCGAGCGGCCACATCGCCCTCCCCGCGCAAGACAGGGCCGCTCAGGCGGCGCAGGCCAAGCAGTATGAACTTATCCGGAGAATTGAATGAACAGCATCACCTTTGACGGCCGCCTGGCCGCCGACGCCGAACTGCGCTACACCCCGAGCGGCGAGCCCGTTCTGTCGTTCCGCGTGGCCAGCGACATCGGCTTCGGCGAGCGCAAAAGCACCAACTGGTTCAGCTGCCAGGTGTGGGGCAAGCGCGGTGAGTCGCTGAAGAACTACCTGGCCAAGGGACAGCAAGTCACCGTATACGGCCAACTGACGCTGCGCGAGTGGCAAGACAAGGACGGCAACAAGCGCCTGTCCCCGGATGTGCGCGTCAACGAACTCAGCCTGCAAGGCGGCCGCAGTGAAATGGGCGCGTCCTCCGGCGGCATGGGCGGCGGCATGGAAGAAAGCTACGGCTACAACGCCCCGGCCCCGCGCCAGGAAGCCCCGGCCGCGCCGCGTCGCCAGGAGCCGAAGCCGGCTCCGCGCATGGACGATATGGACGACGATATTCCGTTTTGACCGGAACATGAGGCAGCCCGCCTAATCTGGCCGGAAGTCCCAATGCAATCCATCGCATTGACGGGCATCCGGCCTTTTCCAATTTGGGCAGGCAAGACGCCTGCCGCTTCAACCTTATGCATGGAACAGAATTGACCGAGCGCCGCCTTGGCTCAGCCTCGGCCGTTCAATCCGTCTCGGTCAACCGTTCAAACGCTCAATCCAGACTGCGGTCCCGCAGCTCGGCAATCGCGTCTTCCAGTTGCTTTTTCTGCTCGGCGTCGCCAAAGCAATCGTCCGATAGCAGCTGCACCAAACGTCCCAAGGCGTGGGCCACTCGGTAGCGCTGGCCATCAGGCAGCGGCGGCAGCGCTTCCGCCACGCTGTCGGCATTGACCCATACCTGCTCCACCAGCGTCACCACGCAGGCCAGCAGCGCTTCGCCGCGCAGCTCCGGCAGGGCCAGGGCTGCGGCGGCCTGGTCGCAATGCGCTTCCAGGCCCAGAATGCGCAACAGCTGCTTCAGATCGCCGATGACGGCGGCGAGATGGCTGCCGACGATAGGCTGCCCGCTGGCGGATAGTTCATAGGACAGCACGCGCAGCATGACGCGCAGCTTGCGCTGCCGCCCTTCGCGCTCGCCCAGCGCTTCCAGCCATTGCGACAGCTTCTGCTTGGGCGCGCTGGCGCGATGGTAGAGGCGAGTCAATTCCTGGCGCAGCGCCGGCGTGGGCGCGCCGTACTCCAACGCGCCGAACAGCGAAAGCGCCAGCGTATCGTCCTCGGCCAGGCTGGCCAGCGCCTCCTCCAATCGGCGGCGCAGCCGCGGGTCCGGCCGGCCGCGCGCCAGCCAGGCCGCAAGCTGCAAGGCGGCGCGGCCTGGGTCCGGCGTTTGCGACTGCAAGGCCACCAGCAGCTGCGGCGCGCGCAACCAGTCCTGCGGGCCGGACAGCAGGCTGTCCAAGTCCGCCGCCTCCACCGCGGCCAACTCCGCCACCAGCTTTTGCATCAGTACGCGGCCACGCACATTGTCCTGCCCGGCCGGTCCGCGCCGCGTGTCGCGCAGCCTGCCGCCCAGGGCGAAGCCCAGGTCCTCCTGGGTTTCCGCCAGCGCGTCGCTTTCAAATTCCAGCAACTCAGCCTGCGCCAGCGCCAAAACCGACTCGGTTGGCGCGGCGCGGTCATGGCGCGCCGTCGCCAGATTGTCTTCGACATTGCCCAGCGCGCCGCCGGAGCTGATCTGATCCAGTCTAAGCATGCGCTACCCTCCCCGGCTCTCCCGCCAATTGTTGCAATACCCTGGCTTGATGCGCGGGTTCGTCCAGATGGACGCGCACCAGCCCGTTGTCCAGCCTGGCCTGACCGGTCGCCAAGCAGGGATCGGCCATCACCTTGACTTCCGGCGCGCTTGCCCAGGCGCGGGTGGCCGCGGCCAGCGCAGAGGGCGACACGCAAAGCGTGACGCGTCCACGCGGCAATAATTCGGCCACCTTGCGCTCCACTCGGCGCAGCAGTAATTGGTTCTGGTCGCTTTGCCCCAGCACCTCCTCCAGTACGCGTGCGGTGAGCGTCCGCCAGCGCTGCGCCAGTTCGCGGGCGATCAATTGCTCCATCTCCTGTTCGCAGCACAGCCATTGCACGGCTTCGTCCACGGCCTCATCGCGCGCCTGGCGGCGGATGGCGGCGGCATCCTGCCTGGCGGCTTCGCGCAAGGCCTCGGCTTCGAGCCGCGCCTGCTCCAGCTCTCCCTGAGCCTGGCGGCGGAGCGCCTCGGCATCCTCGCGCGCGGCCGCATGCAAGGCCTCCAGCGCTGCGGCTTGATCGCGCCTGGCGGCCAACTCTGCGGCGGAGACTATGGTTCCTGCCGGCATGGGGCCTGGCAACAGAATGACCGGTAGGTTCAGAGGATTGTTCATAACCACCTCAGCAGCTTCTGCAGCACCGGCTCCACCGGCTGCGGCGGCGCCAGTAAGGTAGAAGGCGGCCACAGCAGCCTGCACAGACGCAGCGCCGGGGCCGCAGCGTCCGCCAGCCAGGCGGCGCCGATCTCGCAGGCTCGTGCCGGCAACATGGCCGGTGTCAGATCGGCGCGCGTGCCTTCCAATGGCAGCAATGCCTGCAACTGCGCTAGCGCCCTGCCGTCCAGCCTGCTGGATAGCGCCTCGCGGTACGGTTTGAGCAAGACATAGTCTGGGCAACGCAATGCCCAAAGTCCCAAGGCCATGCACAAGGCCTCGCGACGCTGCTCATCGGCCAGCAAGGGTTCGGCGATAGCCGGCAGCGGCGGCGCGGCGCCCGCCTGCCCCAGACGGCGGGCGATCAAGTCGTCCAGCGGCGGACGCAGCAAGGGCTGCTGCGCGTAAGGCTCGCGCCAGGACGCAAGATCCAGCGCCGCCCACCAGGCGGCATCCATGTCTTGTCCAGGCTGATGCCATAGCGCATACAAGCGCCGCAGCGCCGGGCTCATCCGGCGACTCCCGGCCGACGGCGCCGCCACATCGCCACGGCGGCGCACACGCCCAGCAGCGCCGTCCCGCCGGCCGCGGCGATGGCCGGCCATGGCGTCTGGCGCGCGACGGGCGCCGGCGGCAGGTAGCGGTATTCTGCGCGTTGCAGCGTCAGCGTGATGCGATCCGCCGCCAGCCCCGGAATGCCGTCACGCACCAAGGCGCGGATTTCCGCCTCGCGCGCCGGCAGGTTGATCTCCGGGCTGTACTTGATGAACACCGCAGCGGATGACGGCGCCGGCGCCTCGCCATCGACGGCGCGCGGCTCGGCGACCGACACCTCGGCCGTGATCACGCCGTCCATGCTGCCCAGCATCTTCTCCAGCTGCTGGCTCTTCAGATAGTTGAGCTTGGCCTCCTCCTGCGCCGGAGAAGACACCAACTGCCCGCTGGGAAACAGGTTCTGCATGGTCACCGTCTTGCGCTTGGGCAGGCCGTTCTGACGCAGCACCTCGACGGCATCGACGAAGCGGTCCTCTTCCACCCGCAGCGAGACGCCATCCTTGCCCACCTGTTTTTCCGCAGGGATTTTGTTATAGATGAGCAGCGCCAGCATCTGATTGGCCTCGGTTTCGTCCAGCTTGCTGTACAGCTCGCTCTTGCAGCCGGCCAACAGCGGCAAGACGAGCAGCAGCAGGACCCATGGCGAGGTTTTCATTGCATGTTCACCAGCTTGTTGATGGACTGGGTCAGCGATCCGGCCACTTTGGCCGTCAGTTCGGTGCCGACGGCCAATTCATTGAACGCGCTTTGCGCGGCGAACAGCGCGCCGGGCTCGTCGGCGGCCTTGGGATTGTTCAAGAGTTCCGCGAAGCGTTGCTGCGCCGACTGGCTCGGCTGAGCCGGCTCAGCCTCGCCCAGGGGAGCGATGGCGGCCAGGGCATGGGTAATGGCTTCGATAGTCATGATTCGGACTCCTTTGAGGAAGACTTCAGCAAAGCGCGCAGCGGGGCGCAATCGTCATCCGGCAGGCCGGCGAGCTTGGCCGCGGCGGCGCTATGGCGGCCCAGGCCAAACAGCAGCAGGGCTTCGCAGCGCGCCAGCTGGTCGGCATCGTCCAGCCAGTCCGGCAGCGCGGCCAGGATGTCGTGCATTTCGGCGCGCAAGCCGTGATTGACGGCGGCAAAGCCGGCCTCGACGATGGTGCGCGCGATGGGGTGTGAGGCATTCATGGGTCTTCTCCTGATCCAGCTGACGCGCTTAGCCAATTTTGGAAATGATGCCCATCATCATGTCCTTGACCGCCTTCATGACCGAGCTCTCGTAGCCGATCATCACCGAGTACTGCTGCAGCGCGTATTGCGACTTCAGCATGGCTTGCGGATCGTTCTGCACATTGGCATTCATCGCCGCTTCCGCGTCGTTGGCGGAGCGGGTTACCTGGCTGCCCATCTGGGCAACAAGCGAGTCGATGTTCATGTGAATCTCCTTCAGAACAGCAGCGACGGCGCCAGCGTAAGCGGCAGGGATTCGCGGCGGACATCGCTGGGCGACATCTGAAAATGGCGGCGGAAGCTGTCGGAAAAGTGCGCGGCATTGCAAAAGCCGGACTCAAGCGCCACATCGATCACCTTTTTGGTGGTGGTCTCCAGCAAGCCGCGCGCATGCTCCAGGCGCTGCGCGAGCAGCCAGTGCTTGGCGGACATGCCAAACTTTTCCTTGAACAATTGGTTGAACTTGCGCGGCGGCAGACCCAGCGCGTCGGCGTAACGCGCGATGGGCCAGGGCTCCAGGCGGTGGCGGTGGATGAAATCGAAAAGGTCGATGTCGGCCGCCACCAGATAGCGCAGCAGCGCGGCGCAGCGTTCGCCATCGATGGCCAGACAATACGCCAGGACGAAACGCAGCATGGTCTCGTCGTCGACATCGGCCAGTTGCGCCACCGCATGCAGCAGGCCCTCATCCGCCGGCACGGCGTACAGCGTGTTCGGCGCCGCGCAACCGCCATGGTCGGCAAGCAGAGGCTGCATTTCCCGATAAACCGGCTGCAGACAGGAAGCGGGAAAACTGTAGCAACGGGCAGAGGCCGGCAACTCCAGCTCCCCGCCGCCCGCCATCAGCCACAAACCGGGCCGCTCCGCGGCGGTGTCGTTCCCGTCCAAGCGCAACGCGCCGGCTTGCGGGGCGAGGATGATGTGCAGACTGAACATCGCGCACTCCTTGGTTGACTTGGTGGGACCATCATCACGCGGGGCCAGCCATGACCCCATCAGGTCATCACCTGAATTGGGGAAAATGAAAGAGAGCGACTCAGCTGCCAAAATAGGAAAAATTGTTTTCGTGCCTGTTCACGATCTTTCGCTTTTGGACTTGGCCTACGAGAAACAAACACTCGCTCTTGCTCGCGAGATCGCAAACACGTTCAGGGAGAAGCTACGTTCCGTCACCAAACTCAGCAAAACCGCATCAGGCTACGGGCACCCCACTCAAGCCATATACGCCATCAGCCAGGTCAGCACGCCGACGAAGCTGCAGAAAATCAGGCTGTGCTTCAGCGTGAAGCGGAACAGGTCCGCCTCCTTGCCTATCAGCCCCACCGCCGCGCACGCCACGGCGATGGACTGCGGCGAAATCATCTTGCCGGTGACGCCGCCGGTGGTGTTGGCCGCCACCAACAGCACGTCCGACACGCCCAACTGGTGCGCGGTGGCAGCTTGCAAGGCCGAGAACAGCGCATTGGACGAGGTGTCGGAGCCGGTCAGGAACACGCCCAGCCAGCCCAGGAATGGCGAGAAAAACGGGAAAGCCTGCCCGGTATTGGCCAGGCACAAGGCCAGCGTGCTGGACATGCCGGAATAATTGGCGACGAAGGCGAAGGCCAGCACCATGCCGATGGACAGAATCGGCCGGCGCAGCTCGGCCAGCGTCTCTGCAAAGGCGCGCGCGCCGTCGGCCGGGCGGAACTTCAGCAGGGCCATGGACAGCAGCGCGGCCAGGAAGATGGCGCTGCCGACGGCGGAGACGATATCGAACTTGTACAAGGCCTCGTACGGCGTGTCATGCGCGACGATGGGCGCAGTCTTGAGCACCAGCTTGTCCAGCCCCGGCACATGCAGCTTCCACACCCACCCCTCCAGCGCGCCGCCCTTGCCGAACAAAGCCTTGAACGGCTTGACGCTCCACACTGTCACCAGCGCGGTCAGGATCAAAAACGGGCTCCAGGCGCGGACGATCTGCGGCAGGCTGAAACCGCTGGCCAGGCGGGCCGTCGGCGCGCGGCGGCCGCTGAAAGTGAAGATCTCGCTCGGCTGCCACACCTTCAGGAACAGCGTCAGGCACACAAGGCTGACCAGGGCCGAGGTGATGTCCGGCAGCTCCGGCCCGATGTAATTGGAAGTGAAAAACTGGGTGACGGCGAACGACACCCCGGCCACCAGAATCGCCGGCCAGGTCTGGCGCACGCCCTTGAGGCCGTCCATCATCATGACCAGCCAGAACGGCACGATCACCGACAGGATGGGCAGCTGATGGCCGGCCTTGGCGCCGATCAGGAAAGGGTCCAGACCCGTCACTTGCCCAGCCACGATGATGGGGATGCCCATCGCGCCGAAGGCCACCGGCGCGGTGTTGGCGATCAGGCACAGCCCGGCCGCATATAGCGGATTGAAGCCCAACCCCACCAGCAGCGCGGCGGTGATGGCCACCGGCGCGCCGAAACCGGCCGCCCCCTCTAAAAAAGCGCCAAACGAGAAGCCCACCAGCAGCATCTGCAGCCGCTGGTCCTCGGTCACCGACAGCACCGAGGCGCGGATGATGTCGAACTGCCCGGTCTTGACCGTGATCTTGTACAGAAACACCGCGGCGACGATGATCCAGGCGATCGGCCACAGGCCGTAGCCGAAACCGAATGCCGCCGCCGCCAGCGCCATCTGCGCCGGCATGCCGTAAAACAAGATCGCCACCGCCAGCGCGATCAGCACCGTAATCGTGCCGGCCACATGGCCCTTCATCCGCAGCACGGCCAAGGCGACAAAGAAAAAGACGATGGGCAGCGCCGCCATCAGCGCCGACAGCGCGAGGCTGCCGGATGGGAAATAGTGTTGCGTCCAGATTGCTTGCATGGGTGGCTTCTCCTCATTCCTGGTTTCGCAGGCGCAGCCGCTCCCCTGCCGACGGGCTGGGCGCGCGGCGGCATGCTAGAGGCTGGCTTGC
This sequence comes from Chromobacterium sp. ASV23, assembly GCF_016428945.1. NCBI lineage: Bacteria > Pseudomonadati > Pseudomonadota > Betaproteobacteria > Neisseriales > Chromobacteriaceae > Chromobacterium > Chromobacterium sp. ASV23. The sequence continues at coordinate 57,695 of NZ_JAELTR010000010.1, read as the reverse complement.
GTTTCTTGGGTTTACATCAGCGTTGAAAAGACGGTCTTCATGACGGACCGCTGTTTGGGGTGGTGCAGAAATCCAGCAGCGCCTCGATGCTGCGGTACGGGATGCCGCCGTGCTCAGTCAGGCCGATCTGGCAGGTTCGGCTCATCGACACGCCATGGCGGCAGGCATCCGGCAAAGCGGGTTTCAATCTCCTCAGGCTGTGGGCGTTCAGTTCCGGCACGGTGAAGCCTTTGTCGCCGGCGAAGCCGCAGCAGGCGATGTCAGGCACCGTCAATTGATCGCAGCAGCTGGCGGCCAGTTGTTTCAAGCTGCCGGCCGCGCCCATGGCGGTGGCGCTGCAAGGGATGTGCAAGGCCAATTGCGGCAGCCGCTGCGCTATTTCCAACCTGGGCAGAACCTTCTCAGCCAGGAAGCTCGCTGCATCGAACAGCTGCAAGCGGGCATCCAGCAAGCCTTCGGCCTGCGCCTGCTTGACACGCGCCGCGCACGGGCTGTTGTCGAGATACACCGGGTGGCGGCCTTGACTGCTGGCCTGCAGCAGCGCCTCATTCAGCGAGGCCTGGCTGACGGCCAAGGCATCCGCCGCATTGGCCGAGGCGAAAGGCTGGCCGCAGCACAGTCCGTCATAGCCGGGCGGATAGATGGGCGCGAAACCGGCGCGGCGCAGCAGATTGATCGTATGCGCGGCGACGGACTCGCCGCCCTCGCCCTCGGCCAGCGTTCGGTTGACGCAGCTGACGAACAGCACCACTGGCTCGCCCTCGCCGCCCAGCTTCGGCAGCGGCGCGGCGGCGCGCGGCAAACTAGCCGGAACCAAGGGGATGACCTTGCGCTCGCCCGGCGGGCGTCGGGTCATGTCATGCAGCCGCTGCGCTCCCAAGCCGTGCGCCAGCCTCAAACCGGCCCGCGCCGCCGCCGTCATCCAGCCCATATGCCGCGCGGCGAAGCCGGCCAAGGCGGGACGCTTGCTTGGGCCTTGCAGCTTTTTCATCAGCAGGCCGGTATTGATGCCCACCGGGCAGCGTGTGGCGCACATGCCGGTGGCGGCGCAGGTATCGATGGCGCGGTAGCGGTAGCCAGCCGTCAAAGCCGCCAGCTCGGCCGCGCCGCCGCCGTCGCGCTCCAACTGGCGGATGCGCCGCCAGGCGACGATGCGCTGGCGCGGGCTCAGCGTCAGCCCGTGCGACGGGCAGGCCGGCTCGCAGAAGCCGCATTCGGTGCAGCGGTCCACCAGCTCGTCCGCCGCCGGCATCGGCTTCAGGTTTTCCAGGTGCAGCCGGTCGTTGTCGGTGATGATCACGCCGGGATTGAGCAGGCCTTGCGGATCGAACAGCGCCTTGATGCGGCGCATGATGTGCCAGGCGGCGTCGCCCCACTCCTGGCGCACAAACGGCGCGACATTGCGGCCGGTGCCGTGTTCGGCCTTCAAGGAGCCGTCGTACTCGCCGGCCACCAGATCGCTGACATCCTGCATAAACGCGTCGTAGCGGCTTACTTCGGCCGGGCTTTCAAAACCGGGCGCGAACACGAAGTGCAGATTGCCATCCAGCGCATGGCCGAACAGCAGCGCTTCGCTGTAGCCGTGCTTGTCGAACAGCGCGGTCAGCTTGGCCACTCCATCGGCCAGTTGGGGTATCGGAAAGGCCACATCCTCGATCACTACCGTGGTTCCCACCGGGCGCGCCGCGCCCACCGCCGGGAACAGGCCCTTGCGCAAGGCCCAGTAGGTTTCGCACTCGCGCGCGTCGCGGCTGAAGCCGCTGGAGACTTTGGGCCGGAAGCCAGCCAGCAGCGTTTCGATCTGGGCCGAGCATTCGTTCAGTCGGACCTCGCTCTCCGCCCGTAGCTCGATCAACAGGCAGGCGCTGTCCGGCCCCACCGGCTGATACAGGAAATCCGGCAGTCCCGGCTTGCCCTGCACCGCGCGGATGCTGCGGCTGTCTATCAGTTCCACCGCCGATACGCCGGAGGCATCGCGCACAGCGCTCAAGGCCGATACGGCGCGGCAGCAGGAATCCAGCTCATCGAACCACACCAGCGCCGACGCCTTGTGCGGATGCTCGACCACCGTGTTGAAGGTGATCTCGGAGATGAAGCCCAGCGTGCCTTCGGAGCCGATCATCAAATGCGCCAGCATGTCCACCGGATCAGCAAAATCCAACAGCGCGTTGATGCCGTAGCCGGTGGTGTTCTTCAGCCGGTACTTGCGGCGCACCTGCTCGGCCAGCTCGGCATCGCCGGCCAGCTCGCGCGACAGCTGCGCCAAGCCGTCCAGCAAGCCAGCGTGCGACTCGCGGAACGCCGCCACGCTGGCCGGATCTGCCGTGTCCAGCGCGCCGCCATCCAGCAAGCGCACCCGCAGCGCCTGCAGGGTGTGGTAGCTGTTGTCACGGGTGCCGCAGCACATGCCGCTGGAGTTGTTGGCGGCGATGCCGCCTATCTTGGCGGTGTTGATCGACGCCGGATCGGGGCCGATCTTGCGCCCATACGGCGCCAGCATGGCGTTGGCGTGCGCGCCTATCATGCCCGGCCCCAGGCGGATGCGTTCGCCGCCGTCCAGCACCTCGCCGCGATTGAAACCATCGCCCAGCAAAACCAGCACCGAATCGCTGACGGCCTGGCCGGAGAGGCTGGTGCCGGCGGCGCGGAAGGTGACGGCAACGTGGCGCAACCTGGCCAGCCGCAGCAGCTCGGCCACCTCGTCCTCGTTTTCCACCCGGGCGACAATCTGCGGCCGCAGTCGGTAGAAGCTGGCATCGGTGCCATAGGCCAGCGTGGATAGCGGATCGGTATAGATGCGCTTGTCCGGCATGACGCGACGCAAGTCCGCCAAAAAAACGGCATGGGCTGGGGTCATGCTTTGCCTCCCTGCTTCGCCTCGCGCTCGCGCACCAGCTCATGCAGCGTCTTGGGCGCCGGCGTCAGCGGCAGGTGGTTCTGCGTCCAGCCCAGCTGGTTTTTGGGCGCGTGCTTGCGCAAGCGCGTGGCCGTCCAGCCGAATAGCCGGTATAGATTGGACGAGGCATGGACCAGCCGCCAGCCCTTCCAGGCCATGCGCTCCGCCGTGCTGGCCGCCGCCCCCTGGCCGCGCAAGGGATGCGCCACCCGCTCATGCGCCGGGCGCTGGCTTTCCTCGCGCAGCCGCATCAGCATTTCCGGAATCGGAATCCGCACCGGGCACACCTCGCCGCAAGCGCCGCACAGGCTGGACGCCGTCGGCAGGTCGCGGGTGTTGTCCAGCCCCATCAGATGCGGCGAGATGATCTCGCCTATCGGCCCCGGATAGGTGGTGCCGTAGGCGTGGCCGCCGATGCGGGTGTAGACCGGGCAATGGTTCATGCAAGCGCCGCAGCGTATGCATTGCAGCGTCTTGCGTAACTGCTCGTCGGCGTAGGCTTGGCTGCGGCCGTTGTCCAGCAGCACCAGATGCACCTCGCGCGGGCCGTCCTTCTCGCCCGGCTTGCGCGGGCCGCTGATCATATTGAAGTAGGTGGTGATGGGCTGGCCGATGGCGGAACGGGTAAGCAGGCTGTACAGCGGCGCCACATCCTCCAACTTTTCCACGACCTTCTCGATGCCGGTGATGGCGATGTGCACATCCGGCACCGTGGTGCACATGCGGCCATTGCCCTCGTTCTCCACCAGGCACAGGGTGCCGGTTTCGGCCACGGCGAAATTGACACCGGACAGGCCGACGTCCGCGTCCAGATACTTCTGCCGCAACACGCGGCGGCCGATCTGGATCAAGGCGTCCACGTCCTCGGTGTAAGGCGTGTCCGGCAGCTGCTCGTGGAACAACTGGGCGATGTCCTGCTTGGTTTTGTGGATGGCCGGCATGATGATGTGGGTGGGCTTCTCGCCGGCCAGCTGGACGATGTACTCGCCCATATCGCTCTCCACCGCCTCCACGCCCTGCTCAGCCAGGTAATGGTTCAGCTCGATCTCCTCGCTGACCATGGACTTGCCCTTCACCATCAGCTTGCCGTTCCGGGCGGCGACGATGCCGTGGATGATGCGATTGGCCTCATCCGGCGTTTCCGCCCAATGCACCCGGACGCCGTTGGCGATGAGTTTTTCCTCCAGCTGCTCCAGCAAATCCGGCAGCTTGGACAGGCAACGCTGGCGTATGCCCTCACCCAAGGTGCGCAGGGCGGCCAGTTCGGCCTCGTCGGGAAATGCTGACAGCCGCTTGGCCATCAGGAAATCCATCGCGCCGCGCAGGCTTTGCCGCAGCTTGCCATCCGTCAGCGCCAGTTTGGCGTTGTCCTTGAAGGCGCGGGAAGGATAGATGGTGATCTTGTGCTCGCTCATCACGCCTCTCCTTCCACGTCATGGATGGCGATGTGCGGCGGCAGCAGCGCCAGCACCAGCAACTCGCGCGGGCCGTGCGCGCCGTAAGCCAAGGTTTGTTGGATGTCGGCGGTTTTGGAGGGGCCGGAAATCAGCAAGGCATTGGTAGGCATGCCGTCAGACCAGCGCTCGGCCGTCATCGCGGAATAAAAATCCGGGTACAGCGTGGCGGCGTCGAACAAGGCGATGTGCAAGGGCGGCACCAGGCTCATGGTGCGCGGCTCGGCCTCGTCCGGCCACAGCGCCAGCGTGCCGGTGGCGGCTATGCCGCAGCGCGCGGCGGTGAAGCCGGCGGCGATGTCGAACAGCTCCGCCTTCCAGCCATCCACCTCATGGTCGAACCAGACGATGCGCGGCGCGTTATGGACGCTCTCCAGGCGCTGCGCCAGCCGCCGCCCATGCGCGGTGTCGGACAAGACAATGGAGGGCTGCGGATGCGCCGCCAGCCAATCCAGCAAGGCGGCGTCCCACTCGGCCTCGCGCGTCCACAGAATGTCGGTTTTCACCGCGCGCATCATCGCCGCCCAATGGCACAAGCGGGCGATTTCATCGTCCTGGCTGGCAAAGCGCTGGAAATGGCCGGCCAGATCCGGGCGCGAAAGCGCCTGCCGTGGCGCGGCGCGCAACTTCTGCAAGATGGAAGCCCGGGCGCTCATCGCTTGCCTCCGGTGCGCTCCAGCAGGAAGCTGGCCAGATGCCGGCCCTTGAATCCGCTGCCGCACTGCCCCAGCTTGCCGTTGATATTCAATAGGCAACCGCCATCGGCGGTGACAAACTCCACCACGCCGCTGCCCTCAAGCGCTTGCGCCTTGTCCGCCACCATCGCGCCGGCGATGTCCGGATGCTTGATGGAGAAAGTGCCGCCGAAGCCGCAGCATTCGGATTCGTGGTCGTGCACCACGCGCTCGACATTCTGCAAGCGGTCCACCAATGCCCAGCAGGTCTTGTGCACACCCATCTCGCGCCGCGCCGAACAGGAGGTATGCACCGCCACCTTGACCGGCGCGCCCTGGTCCTGCGGCTGCCAGTCGAGGTGGTTCAGCAGGAAATCGGAAAATTCCACTACCCGCGCCGCGATGTCGCAAGCCTGCACTTCGTCCGGCTCCCCGGCGAACAGGCGAGGCCAGTGGTGTTTGATCATGCCGCCGCAAGAGCCGGACGGCACCACGATGGGCCAGTCCTCCGGGAAGCAGGACAATTGCGCGCGCGCCACCGCCAGCGCTTCCTTAGGATGGCCGCTGGTATAGGCCGGCTGACCGCAGCAGCTCTGGGCTTGAGGGAAATGCACCCGCACGCTCAACCTTTCCAGCAGAGCGATGGCATCCAGGCCAGCCTCCGGCAGGAACAGGTCGAGCAGACAGGTGCCGAACAGATAAACATCGGCAGGCGTCTTCATGGCTTCCTTTGTAAATTGGTAAGACCAATTATTCTTATAAAAACCACTTTAGAGTGAATGCTTGGTTTCGTCAATATGACAAGAGGACTGTCGAGATGGCGAGCCTGATATGATGACGGCGCCCGGGAAAAGCTCGATGAATCATGCGGGGAGGCAGCAATAAGGGCGCGCCGCCGTCGGACTGACGCGCCCTGCCATGCTGAATGGCGTTAGCCTGGAAACAGGATAGAAAGCCTACGCCGCCTTATCCAGCAGCAGCATCTCGCGCAGCTTGCTGGCCAGCTTCTGCGGCTCATCCTTGGAGACATAGGAATCCACACCCACCGACTCGCCCAGCTTCTTGTTGGCCATGCCGGACAATGAGGAATGCATCAACACCGGAATGCCTGCGAAGCGGGCATCGTCCTTGATCATCTTGGTCAACATATAGCCGTCCATCTCCGGCATTTCCACATCAGTCAGGATCAGGTGCAGAACCTGGTTAAGCTTGTGGCCGGCCGCCTCCGCCTGCTGCGCCATCTTTTGCAGATCTTCCCAACCGCGCATGCCGTTGATGGCCGAGGTATAGCGGATGTGCATCGCCTCCAGCGTGCGCTCGATCTGCTTGCGCGCCACCGCGCTGTCGTCGGCGAAGAAGATATGGCGGTCCTCCTTCACCGGCTCAATGGCGATATAGCTCTGTGCCTCGTCCACCAGGCAGGTCTCAGCCAGCACTTTTTCCACATCCATCATCATCACCAGCGTGCCGTTGTCCAGCTCGGTGACAGCCGTGACCAAGCCCGCCATGCGGTTGGTGATCATGTCCGGCGGAACGCGCATCGCCGCCCAATCTAGCCGCAGAATGGTGTCCACCGTCTCCACCAGGAAGCCCTGGGTATGGCCGTTGTATTCGGTGATGATCATGATTTCCGGCCGCTTCTCCGACATGATCCCGGTGTATTTACCCAGATCGATCACCGGCACCAGCGAGCCGCGCAGACTGACCATGCCTTCCACCGAGGCCGGCATTTCCGGCGCCGAAGTAATCTCCGGCGTGCGCATCACTTCCCGCACCTTGAACACATTGATGCCGAACACTTCCTTGCGCCCGGTACGCTGATCGTTGCCTAGCGAAAACAGCAGGATTTCCAGTTTATTGGTGCCTGCCAGCTTGGTCCGGGCGTCAATCTTCTTCAGAAGGTCGGACATGGCGGCATTCCTCTGATAAAAGTACTAGGTCTTTATAGCAAATCTCAAAAATTAGATAGCCCTCTCCGTCATGACAATGGATAAGGCATTTGTTATGCTGGCCCATCTGGTCAGACCAATCATCCCTGCCATGGCCTATCCGAAAGTCACTCTACCCAAGCTGTCCGACATGATCGTGCAGCAATTGGAAAAACGCATACTCGACGGCGTGCTCAAACCCGGCGACCGGCTGCCGCCGGAACGGCAACTGGCCGAGGAGTTCGGCGTGTCTCGCCCCTCCTTGCGCGAAGCGATACAACAGCTGGTATCGCGCGGCCTGCTATCCAGCCGCCAGGGCGGCGGCACCTGGGTGACGGACCGCCTGGAAACGGCGTTTTCCGACCCCTGGGAGGCATTGCTGAACCAGCACGAGGAATTGCACGACGATGTACTGGAGTTCCGCCGCGTATTGGAAGGCACGGTGGCGCGCTGCGCCGCCAGCCGCGCGACGACGGCGGACCTGGAACGGCTGCAGCACTGCGTGGACCGGCTGCAACAGGCCTATCGCGGCGGCAGCCTGGCCGAGCAGGCGCAGGCCGACGTGGCATTCCACCAGGCCGTGGCCGAGGCTTCGCACAATGTCTTGTTCGCCCACCTGTCCGGCAGCCTGCTGGCCATGCTGCAACGGCACGTGAAGGACAATATCGCCAATCTGTTCGCCGTCGGCGAAGTGGCCGAGGCGCTGCGCACGCAACACCTGGCCATCTGGCAGGCGATACGCGACCGCCAGCCGGACGCCGCGCAACTGGCGGCGGAACGGCATATCGATTTTGTCGCCGATACCCTGCAAAACCAGCAGATTCTGGCCGAGCGCGACGCCCGCGCCCGCATGCGGCTGCAGCAGGACATTTCCGGCCGTTGAAATGCAAAAGGCCGCGCCGTCTCACGACGGCGCGGCCCAAATTCGCCAAGCGCGGCTCAGCCTTGGCGGCTCATCAGCCAATCGACGTAACGATTGACGCCCTCGCTGACCGACAGCATCGCGTCGTGATAGCCGGCTTCGCGCAGCTTGGCGATGTCAGCCTCGGTGAAGCTCTGGTACTTGCCCTTCAACGCGTCCGGGAACGCGATGTATTCGACGATACCCTGCTGCACCATCTCGGCCAAGGTCAGCGCCGGCTTGCCCTCGTGGCGGCGGCAGGCATTGACGGTGGCCTCGGCCACATCATTGAACGGCTGCGACCGGCCGCTGCCCAGATTGAAGATGCCGCTTTTCTCCGGGTGATCCAGGAAGTGCAGATTGACCTTGACCACGTCCTCGACCGAAACGAAATCGCGGCTCTGCATGCCATCGCCCCATCCATCCCAGCCGCCAAACAACTTGACCTTGCCATGCTCGCGGTACTGATTGAAGTGATGGAAAGCGACTGAAGCCATGCGGCCCTTGTGCTGCTCGCGCGGGCCGTAGACATTGAAGTAGCGGAACCCTACGGCCTGGGCGGACAGACCTTCCTTGATGCGGCGGCGCAGCACCTGGTCGAACAGGAACTTGGAGTAGCCGTAAACATTCAGCGGGCCTTCGTATTCGCGCTGCTCCTGGAACACGGTGCCCTTGCCGTAGGTTGCGGCGCTGGAGGCGTACAGGAACTGGATTTCCTCGTGCTGACAGTAATCGAACAAGGCCAGCGTGTACTGATAGTTGTTGTCCATCATGTACTTGCCGTCATGGTTCATCGTATCGGAGCACGCGCCCTGATGCAGAATGGCGGTCAGTTCACCCTCGTACTCGCCGTCCAGCAACAGGTGCAGAAACTCGTGCTTGTCGAGGTAATGGCTGACCTCGCAATCGACCAGATTATGGAATTTGTCGCCGCTGGAAAGATTATCCACGGCAAGGATGTCGGTAATGCCGCGCTGGTTCAAACCCTTGACCAGATTGGAACCGATGAAACCGGCGGCGCCGGTGACGACGATAGTCATATATTGATCCTTGTTCGGCAACGGACTACTAGGTCCGGAAAATGTATGGGTTCAGAAGCCGGCGCCGGGCTGAGACAGATACGCCAGCTCCGCCGCCGTGCTGGTCCGCCCCAAAGCGGCGTTGCGATGCGGAAAACGGCCATACTCGGCAATCACCTCATGATGGCGTTGCGCGTAATCCAAATAGCCGCCATCCGGTACTTGCGGCTCCAAGGCGGTAAACAGCCTGACAGACAGCTGCTGGTCCGCCAGGTCCTCGCTATGCTCGAACGGCAGATAAAAAAACACCCGCGCCACCGGAGGCAATTGCTTGTCCAGCTCCCGTTCCAGCGCCAAACAGGCGCCATCGCGCGCCTTGGCATCGGTGGCGAAAGCCCTGCCCTCGCCGCGAAATAAATTGCGCGGAAACTGGTCTGCGACGATCAGCCAAGCCAGCGCGGCGCGGGCATCTTCAGCGTCGATGGCCAGCTCCCCGGCATGCAGGCGCTGCCAGTTGTCGAAAAAGTGGCGGCGAATGGCGGCGTCGAACACCTCGTCCTTGGCGAACCACGCGCTGCGGCGTGTACTCAGGCTGGCATCGTCGACGCCGCCAAACCAGAACTGCAATACCGCATCGACCTGCTCCGTCGTCAACTTAGCCATCGTCGCCTCTTTAGATTCATCAGTTACTCGCTACAGAGCCAGCAACTCCTGTTGCGTGCATACCGCGGTGCCAAGCTTGCCCACCACCACGCCAGCGGCGGCATTGGCCAGGCTCATCGCCACCGGCAGCGTCAAGCCGGCGGCCAGCGCCAGGCCCAGCGTGCCGATCACCGTATCGCCGGCGCCGGACACATCGTACACCTCGCGCGCCAACGTCGGCTGGTGCAGCGCGCCTTCGGCGCGGAACAGCGTCATGCCTTCCTCGCTGCGCGTCACCAGCAGGGCGTCCAGATTCAGCTCTTCGCGCAAATCCTGCGCCTTGCGGGTCAACGTGTCCTCGTCGCGCCAGCTGCCGGCCACTTGCCGGAACTCGCTGCGGTTCGGCGTCAGCAAGGTGGCGCCGGCGTACTTGCTGTAATCGTCGCCTTTGGGGTCGATCAGCACCGGCTTGCCGGCCGCGCGCGCCAGACGGATCATCTCTTCGACATGCGTCAGGCCGCCCTTGCCATAGTCGGACAGGATGACCACATCATGTTCGCCCACGATATCGGCGAACTCCTGCAGCTTGTCGGCCAGGATTTCATGGCTGGGCGCGTCTTCAAAGTCGAGCCGGATCAGCTGCTGCTGTCGCGCTACCACCCGTAGTTTCACCGTGGTGGAGATATTGGCGTCGCGCTTGAGCGAAGTGGCGATGCCATCGCGCACCAATAGCGCCTCCAGCGCGTTGGCCGCCTCGTCGTCGCCGACCACCGACAGAATGCTGGCCTTGCCGCCCAGCCCGGCGATATTGCGCGCCACATTGGCCGCACCGCCGGCACGCTCCTCGCTGCGCGCGATCTTGGCCACGGGCACCGGCGCTTCCGGCGAAATCCGCGATACATCGCCGAACCAATAGCGGTCCAGCATCACGTCGCCCACCACCAATACGCGGGCCGCCGCCAGTTTTTCAGCCAGCATGGCGGCGTTCAGCCCCAGATCTTGCATCACACCCATGATTCTATCTTTCAGCGGCCGATGGCGTGGTAATCGAAACCTTGCTCGCGCAGCCAGGCCGGATCGTACATATTGCGTCCGTCGAAGATCAGCGGCTGCTTCAAGCTACGCTTGATCGCATCAAAGTCCGGCGCGCGGAACATCTTCCACTCGGTGACGATCAGCAAGGCATCCGCGCCATCGAGCGCGCCCATCATATTGTCGGCAAAGGACAGGCCTGCGATGCCGCCCATCACGCGCTGCGCCTCATGCGTAGCCACCGGATCGAAGGCGGTGACCTTGGCGCCTCGGCGGCTCAACTCTTCCACCACCACCCGGCTCGGCGCTTCGCGCATATCATCGGTATTGGGTTTGAACGCCAGGCCCCACAGCGCAAAGCGACGGCCGGACAAGTCTTCGCCGAAACGCGCGACGACTTTTTCCACCAGGCGCAGCTTCTGCACCTCGTTGGCCTCTTCCACCGCGGTCAGCACGCGCAGCGTGTGGCCGTTTTCCTTGGCCGTCTGCACCAGCGCCTTGACGTCCTTCGGGAAGCAGGAGCCGCCATAACCAACGCCGGGATACAGGAAGTGGTAGCCGATGCGCGGGTCGGAACCCATGCCCAGCCGCACCTGCTCGATATCCGCGCCCATGGTTTCCGCCAGATTGGCCAGTTCGTTCATGAAGGAAATACGAGTGGCCAGCATGGCATTGGCGGCATACTTGGTCAGTTCAGCCGAACGCACATCCATCAACAGCACGCGTTCGTGGTTGCGCTGGAACGGCTTGTACAGGCGGCGCATGATCTCGGCGGCGCGCTCGTCGTCAACGCCGATCACCACGCGATCGGGGCGCATGAAGTCGTCGATTGCCGCGCCTTCCTTCAGGAATTCTGGGTTAGACACCACGCTGAAAGGGATATCGGCGCCGCGAGCGGCGAGTTCCTCAGCGATGGCGGCTCGCACCTTGTCGGCCGTACCCACCGGCACGGTGGACTTGTCCACCACCACGCGGTAGTCCGTCATGTGGCGGGCGATGCTGCGCGCCGCGGCCAGTACGTATTGCAAATCGGCCGAGCCATCCTCGTCCGGCGGCGTGCCGACGGCGATGAACTGGACGTCGCCGAAGGCGACTGATTCCGCCACGTCGGTAGTGAAATGCAAGCGACCGGCCGCGACATTGCGCTTCACCATGTCTTCCAAACCGGGTTCGAAAATGGGAATGCCGCCGTTTTGCAGAATCTCGATCTTGCGCGGGTCCACATCCAGACAGCAGACGTGATAGCCGGTCTCAGCCAGGCAGGTGCCAGTCACCAGGCCCACATAGCCCGAACCAATGACAGTGATTTTCATGATTTCTTAGCCTGAAAAATATCTTGATTGATGGCACGCAGCGTCGCCAGTGGATCTTGCGCGCCGGTGATGGCGCGGCCGATCACTAGGTAATCGGAGCCGGCATCCAAGGCCGCCAGCGGCGTCATCACACGGCGCTGGTCGTCGTTGGCGCCATCGGCCAGCCGAATCCCAGGCGTGACCAGTTTGAACTCTTGCCCCAGCGCCTGTTTCAGCAGCTTGGCCTCCTGCGCCGAACACACCACGCCGTCCAGGCCGCAATCGCGGGTCAGCGTGGCCAGCCGCAGCACATGCTGCTCCGGCGTGGCGTCAATGCCGATCTCGGCCAGGTCGGACGCCTCCATGCTGGTCAACACCGTCACCGCGATCAACAGCGGGCGCTGGCTGAAGCCCGCCAGCGCTTCGCGCGCGGCCTCCATCATGCGGCGGCCGCCCGAGGCATGGACATTGACCATCCATACGCCGGAATCGGCAGCAGCCTTGCAGGCCTGGGCCACCGTATTGGGAATGTCGTGGAATTTCATGTCCAGAAAAACTTGAAACCCGCGCGCCGCCAACGATTCGACCAGGCTGCGCCCGCTGGAGGTAAACAATTCCTTGCCCACTTTCAAGCGGCATTCGGCAGGGTCCAGCCGGCTGGCGAAGGCCAAAGCCTCGGCGGCGTCGGCGAAGTCCAGCGCCACGACAACCGGAGAGACGTCACGCGCGTCCGCGCTTGCAATCAAAGGATTCATCGATGCTCCATAATTTATTCTATTCCGCGCACGTCGGTCCCCGCCGACGGCGCGGCACTGCAATCTGTATCAGGCTTCCGAGCGATTGGCGGTAAAGCTTTCCCACTCGCCGCAGGCCGGGCAATGCCAGAAGAAGGCGCGGGAGCGGAAGTTGCAGCACTTGCAGCGATGCACGCTGAGCCGCTGCGAGTGTTTCAGCAGCAAGGCGCGCGCCACTTCGGCATCCATCCGCCCTTCCGGCGACAACTCGTCCATCTGCGCTTCTATCATCCGGTATACGCCGGCCAGGCTAGGCCGCGCATGCACCGCCTCGCGCACGCCTTCCAGCGCCTTGGCCTCGCCCTCGTAGGTGGCGATTTTCTGGTACAACAGATCGGTCAGTTCCAACTGCGGGAACGTGCGCTGGTAGCCACGCAGCAATGCGATGCCTTCCAGCGGCCTGCCCTGCTTCTCGTAAGCGTCGAACAGCCGCTCGGCGGCCATCGACAAGTATTCATAGTTTTGTTTCTCTATACTTTGCCAAGCCGCGATCGCGGCATCGAGATTGCCCTCGGCGAACTCGATGTCGCCGAGAATCAGACTGGCGCGTACGCATTTGCGGTTGGCCGCGATGGCCTCGGCCACATACTGACGGGCCAAGCCGTAATGCGACTGGTACAACTCGCCCTGGGCCAGCTCGCAATAGAATTGCGCCACTTCATGCTGGAACGAGTGGGCGTCGCTGCGCAGTTCGCGCGCGGTTTCGATGGCTTTTTTCCAGTCACGGTCCTGCTGGTAGATGTCCAGCAGCTGCCGCCTCGCCGCCAGCGCCATATTGCCGTTCAGCAACTTCAGCAGAATTTCCTCGGCGCGGTCGACCAGACCGGCTTTGCGGAAGTCCTGCGCCAGCTCGTTGCGGACCAGATCGCGCTGCTCGCTGGGCAGGTCGGAGGAATCCAGCATCTGCTGATGCAGGCGGATGGCGCGGTCATTCTCGCCGCGCTTGCGGTACAACTTGCCGAGGATATGCTGCAACTCCAACGCCGAACCTTGTTGACGCGCCACCTCGGCCAGCGCCTGGGCCGCGACATCGGTCTTATCCTCGACCAGCGCGTCCAAACCGCGGAAATAGGCAATCGGCACCGACTTCGCCTGTTTCAGCACGGTGCGCATATCGACGCGCGCCGCAAACCAGCCGAGTCCGAAAAAAGCCGGAAACAGCAGCAGCCACCACAAATCAAGTTCCAACAGCAATCCTTTCGGGATGAGAAATCCAGGCCGGCTGAGCGGCCCGGGGGACAAGCTCAATCAGCCAGCGCGTCGCTGGGGTCATTGACAGTCTTGCGGGCAGGCGGGCGGTTGCGCAGCTCTTTTTTCAGCTGAGACAACTCGCGGCGGGTTTTCAGGTAGAAGCTGAAGGTGGCCAGCAAGCCCACGAGCGCGCCGGCCACGAAGAACAGCAACAGGAACACGATAAGCGGCGCCGACCAGGATTGGCCGAAGAACAATTTAAATTCGACCGCATGGCTGTTCTGCACGGTGACGGCGATCAACAGCAGCAACAGCGCCAGTTCGACGATACGCAACAAATATCGCATGGATTCGCTCAATGAGTTTGCCGGAGTGCAATTTTAAACGATAGCCGGCCACAACCCAAGCCCGGACACGCAAAACGAAAAAAGCGCCGCATAATGCGGCGCTTTTCAGCATAAAACCGGGAAACTGCGCTCAGACCTGGGTCTGCTCCACGATGGAAAGATCCACACGCTCGCGCAGTTCCTTGCCGGCCTTGAAATGAGGCACGTATTTCTCAGGAACCGAGACGCTGGTGCCCGACTTGGGGTTGCGGCCGACACGCGGCGGACGGTAGTTCAGGTCGAAGCTACCGAAGCCGCGGATTTCGATCCGGCTACCCTGCGCCAGGTTGTTGGCCATCGCGTCCAGAATGGTCTTGACGGCCAACTCAGCATCTTTGTAGACCAACTGAGAATTGCGCTCGGCGAGTCTCTCGGACAGCCTCGCGATCAGCTCAGATTTGGTCATGACGCGATTACTCGTTAGAACCGGACAGTTTTGCCTTCAGCAGAGCACCCAGGTTGGTGGTGCCAGCGGAAGCGCTGTCAACGGACAGGTTCTTCAGAGCGGCGCTGTCTTCTTGAGCGTCCTTAGCCTTGATGGACAGGCTGATGTTGCGGGACTTGCGATCCACGGCAACGATCACGGCCTCGACTGCATCGCCATCCTTCAGGATGGAGCGAGCGTCTTCCACGCGGTCGCGGGACAGTTCGGAAGCGCGCAGGTAGCCTTCAACGTCGGTATCCAGAGCGATAACGGCACCCTTGGCGTCAACGGACTTAACAGTGCCCTTGACCAGCGCGCCCTTGTCGTTCATGGCAACGAAGTTGTTGAACGGATCGCCTTCCAGTTGCTTGATGCCCAGGGAGATGCGTTCTTTTTCCACGTCGATGGACAGAACAACGGCTTCAACCTCGTCACCCTTCTTGAACTTGCGCACGGCTTCTTCGCCAGCTTCGTTCCAGGACAGGTCGGACAGGTGAACCAGGCCGTCGATGCCGCCCGGCAGACCAACGAACACGCCGAAGTCGGTGATGGACTTGATCGCGCCCTTCAGCTTGTCGCCCTTGTGGAAGTTGTCGGCAAACTCGTTCCACGGGTTGGCCAGGCACTGCTTCATGCCCAGGGAGATACGACGACGGTCTTCGTCGATTTCCAGGATCATGACTTCCACTTCGTCGCCAACTTGAACCACCTTGGACGGGTGTACGTTCTTGTTGGTCCAGTCCATTTCGGACACGTGCACCAGGCCTTCGATGCCTTGTTCGATTTCCACGAACGCGCCGTAGTCGGTCAGGTTGGTCACCTTGCCGAACAGACGGGTGCCGGACGGGTAGCGGCGGGACAGACCCACCCACGGATCTTCGCCCAGTTGCTTCAGACCCAGGGATACGCGGTTCTTCTCTTGGTCGAACTTCAGTACCTTGGCTTCCACTTCGTCGCCCACGGCCAGAACTTCGGACGGGTGCTTCACGCGGCGCCATGCCAGGTCGGTGATGTGCAGCAGGCCATCGATGCCGCCCAGGTCAACGAACGCACCGTAGTCGGTGATGTTCTTGACGATACCCTTGATAACAGCGCCCTCTTTCAGGGTTTCCAGCAGAGCCTTGCGCTCTTCGCCCAGGGTTTCTTCCAGCACGGAGCGGCGGGAAACCACGACGTTGTTGCGCTTGCGATCCAGCTTGATAACCTTGAACTCGATCTGCTTGTTTTCGTACGGAGTGGTGTCTTTCACCGGACGCACGTCAACCAGGGAGCCCGGCAGGAAGGCGCGGATGCCGTTGACCATGACGGTCAGACCGCCCTTGACCTTGCCGCTGATCAGGCCGGACAGGATGGTGCCAGCTTCCAGGGCTTCTTCCAGCTCAACCCAGGCGGCCATGCGCTTGGCTTTTTCGCGGGACAGCTTGGTCTCGCCGAAGCCGTTTTCCAGCGCGTCGATGGCGACGGTGACGAAGTCGCCGATAGCCACTTCGACCACGCCTTGGTCGTTCTTGAACTCTTCGGCCGGAATCAGGGATTCGGACTTCAGGCCGGCGTTCACGGTTACAAAGTTGGAATCAACAGCCACAACTTCGGCAGTGATCACTTCGCCCACGCGCATGTCGTGCAGGGTCAAGCTTTCTTCGAACAGCTGGGCAAAGTTTTCCATGGAGAGGGTAGTCATCAAGCGTACTCTCGGTTGCACGCCTCACGGCGTGCGGGGTTAGGGTTGAACACACGGCCGCTTTTGCATTGCAGCAAAAACGGCCGCTAAAAAAATCAATGGCCGGAAACCTGTCTTTCCTCGAACCACACAAGGACCTTGTCGACCGCCTGGTCTATGGTCAGCTCCGTAGTATCGAGCAAAAAGGCGTCCGGCTCCTGGCGCAGAGGCGCTACCGGCCGGGCGGCATCGCGCGCGTCCCGATCGATAATGTCTTGCATAATCTGTGCGAGATTAGCAGATTCCCCCTTGCCGATCAACTGCTTATAACGGCGTTGCGCCCGCTCTTCGGCGCTGGCCGTCAAAAAAATCTTCAGCGCGGCGTCCGGAAACACCACCGATCCCATGTCGCGGCCATCGGTCACCAGCCCCGGCTCCAGCCGGAAATCGCGCTGGCGCTGCAATAGCGCGGCGCGCACCTTGGGCAGCGCGCCCACCTTCGAGGCGCCGATGCCGATCTCCTCGGCGCGGATATCCGCGCTGGCATCGTTGCCTTCCAGCCACACCGCGCCATCGGAGAACTCCACCGGCAAGGCGATGGCCGCCTCGGCCAGTTCCGCTTCATTGTCCCAGGCGATGCCATGGCGGCGCGCAAACAACGCCAGCAGGCGGTACAGCGAGCCGGAATCGAGGTAATGAAATGCGAGGCGCGCGGCAACCTCAGCCGCCACCGTGCCCTTGCCGGATGCGGAAGGACCGTCGATGGTTATCACCGGAACTGTCATGACAATCTGAATCCTGTGTGCAATCTTGATGAAGCCGCCGCGCCAAACAAAACGAACGGACGGCCAAACCGCGCATTGTAACGCAAGCGGCAATGGTTAAGTGGCCGGAATGGCGGCCGATGATTGCGCGCAGCCGGCGCGGGCGGTTACAGTGTTCCCTCACACCGTTCACAGCGCACAACTTCAAAGAATATGGAACAACTGCATCTTTCTCCACGCCCCCGTCTTTGCGGCGCCATCAAGCTGCCTGGCTCCAAGAGCATTTCCAACCGCACGCTGCTGCTGGCGGCGCTGTCGGGCGGCAGCACGCTGGTGCGCGACCTGCTGGATTCGGACGATATCCGCCACATGCTGGCGGCCTTGAAGCTGCTGGGCGTGAAGATCGAGCAGCAGGGCGACAGCCGCGACTTCCGCGTGCACGGCTGCGGCGGCGCCTTCCCGGTAAAAAACGCCGACCTGTTCCTTGGCAACGCAGGCACGGCCTTCCGCCCCCTGACCGCCGCGCTGGCGCTGATGAACGGCAATTACCAGTTATCCGGCGTGCCGCGCATGCACGAACGGCCGATCGGCGATCTGGTGGACGCCTTGAACGCCGCCGGCGCGCGCATCCAGTACCTGGGCCAGCCCGGCTTTCCGCCGCTGGCGATCGAGCCGGCGCCAGTGCGCTGCGTCGAGCCTATCCGCGTCAAGGGCGATGTTTCCAGCCAGTTTCTCACCGCCCTGCTCATGGCGCTGCCGCTGACCGGCGAACAAGCCGTCATCGAAGTGGCAGGCGAGCTGATTTCCAAACCGTACATCGAAATCACGCTGAACCTGATGGCGCGCTTTGGAGTGACGGTACAGCGCGAAGGCTGGCAGCGCTTCGTCATCGCCGGCGGCCAGCATTACATCTCGCCGGGCGAGGTCTACGTCGAAGGCGACGCCTCCAGCGCGTCCTACTTTCTGGCGGCAGGCGCGCTGGCGGGCGGCCCCATCCGGGTGGAAGGCGTCGGCTCGTCCAGCATTCAAGGCGACGTGCGCTTCGCCGAAGCGCTGGAGCGGATGGGCGCATCGATCAAGCGCGGCGACAACTGGATAGAGGCCCAGGCCGCCGGCAAGCTCAAGGCGATCGACCTGGACTGCAACCACATTCCGGATGCGGCGATGACGCTGGCGGTGGCCGCGCTGGCCGCCGACGGCACCACCACGCTGCGCAATATCGCCAGCTGGCGGGTGAAAGAAACCGATCGCCTGTCCGCCATGGCTGCCGAGCTGCGCAAGGTGGGCGCCGTGGTGGAAGAAGGCCCGGACTATATCCGCGTCACGCCGCCGGCCGAGCTGACGCCGAACGCCGAGATCGACACCTACGACGATCACCGGATGGCGATGTGCTTCTCCCTGGTCTCGCTCCTGGGCGCGCCCGTCATCATCAACGATCCGAAATGCGTGGCCAAGACCTTCCCCGATTACTTCGAGGCGCTGGCGGCGCTGCAGGCGCCATAATCACAATATATTGATGAATAAATCGATAGACTCCACAATATAGGCCTTGCAAAGGAGTCTATCGATGAGCGACCTGTTCCAGATGCGCCGCGATTTCATGCGGCGCTTCGACCTCCCCTCCCCCTCCCATCCGGAATTCCAGCCACAACAGCTGGCGATGTGGCAAGCCATGCTGGATGAAGAGCTGGCCGAGCTGCGCCAGGCGTTGGCCGACTATCGCCGCTTGCCCGAACAATCGCCCGAACAGCAGCGACACAGCCGCGCCGAGCTGGCCGCCGAGGCGGTCGACGTGCTCAATGTGGTATGCGGACTGCTGCTGTCGCAAGGCCTGCCGCTGGAGGCGATGTGCCAGGCGATACACGAGGCCAATCTGCGCAAATGCGTGGACGGCAAGGTGGTGCGCCGCGCCGACGGCAAAGTACTGAAACCGGAAGGCTGGCTGCCGGCCGACAAGCTGGGCGTGATCCGGCGCGCCGAAGCCGGCCCAGCCTGAGCCTCCCCATTTGAGTTGAATTAAGTCCAACTTAAGATTGGCGCGCTATGCTGACTCCATCTTCCACCAAGACAGGAGTCGACATGCTGCGCAATTCCGAGCTGAGCTACGGCCGCGTCGCCCGCGCCTTGCACTGGCTGTGCGCGCTGGCCGTGATACTCGCGCTGGTCTTCATCGAGCTGAAAGGCAACTTCCCCAAAGGCGACCCGGTCCGCAGCGGCCTGAGCTACGGCCACATCCAGGCCGGCCTGATCGTCCTGCTGCTGGTCATCCCGCGGCTGGCCTGGCGGCTGGGCAACCCGCCGCCGGCGATCGACCCCGCTCCGAGCGCCCTGATGAAGCTGCTGGCCCATGCCGGCCACTGGGCGCTGTACACGCTGATGCTGGCCCTGCCCATTCTGGGCATCGCCTTCATCCAGGCAGGCGGCCGCGAGGTGGCACTCTTCGGACTGGCGCTGCCCCAGCTGCTGTCGCCGGACCCAGCCCTGGGCAAGCAATTGAAGAACATCCATGAACTGCTGGGCAATGTCTTGCTGTGGCTGAGCATCCTGCACGCCGCCGCCGCGGTCTGGCACCATGCCGTGGTCAAAGACAACACCGTCACCCGTCTGATCGGCCCCTTGCGCTGAAGCTCAAGCACGCGCCAGGCTGGAGCCTCGCGCCACCAGCCGGCCGGCCAGCACCACCTTGCGCGGCGGCCGCTCCGGCTGCCGCAGCCGCTCCAGCAGCATTTCCATCGCCACTCGGCCGATCTCCTCCACCGGCTGCTCGATCACCGTCATGCCCGGCTCGGCCAATTCCGTCCAGCTATCGTTGTCGAAACCGGCCATCGCCAGCCGCTGCGGCACGGCCACGCCAGCGGCGCGCACCGCCTTGGCCGCGCCCAACAGCAGCAGGCCGTTGCTGGCGACCAGCGCTTCCGGCGGCGCCGCCTCCCGCAACCACGCCGCCAGCTCGGCCTGGGCAGCCGCGGCGCTGGGCGCGACAAAGCGCGCCGCCACCGGCAGCCCCGCTCGCTGCAGAGCCTCGGCGAAGCCGGCATGGCGCTCCGCTCCGGTGCTGCTGGTATTGCCGAACAAGCCGCCGATGCGGCGATAACCGCGCTCCAGCAGATGTTCCACCAGCTGCGCCGCCGCCAGCCGGTTGTCCAGCAGCACCGCGTCGCAGCGGGCCGCCGCGCCGGCGCGGTCTATCATCACCACCGGAAAACCCAGCTCGGCCGTATCCAGCGCATCCGCCGTGGCGCGGGTGGCGGCGAAAATCACCCCGCTCACCCTCTCCTCCTGCATCAGCCTGAGGTACATCGCCTCCTTGTCCGGGTTCTCGTCGGTATTGCACAAAATCACCCGCATCCCGGCGCGATAGGCCACATCCTCTACCGCGCGGCCCACCGCGGTGAAAAAGGGATTGCAGATGTCCGACACGATCAAGCCGACGGTGCGGGTGTGCTGCGAGCGCAAACGGCGCGCGGAAAGATTGGGCCGATAGCCGCACTGGGCGACCGCCGCCTCCACCTTGGCGCGCAAGGCCGGGCTGACCGGCCCATTGCCCAGCGCGCGCGATACGGTGGCCACGGATACGCCGGCCAACAGGGCCACATCCTTGATGCTGGTAGTCATGGCATGAGAAAACGTTTTCAATCGATAGCCGCGATGCTGCACCAGTCCTGAAGCGCTGGCAAGTCGGCCATGATCTTGGATTTGCAAAAACCCTTTATTTTTCAGACTTAGGTCAAACACTCTGGATTGACAGTCGGAATGTAATCGTTTTCAATGCCTGCCATATCGAGTCCGAGAATGAGGTCCGCACCGTGTCCGACGCCCTGCTCAATCCGCAACTGATCCGCCTGGGCTGCCGCCCCGCCAGCAAGGAGGCCGCCATCCGCGAGGCCGGCCAGATGCTGGCCGACGCAGGCTGCATCGCCCCCGACTACCTAGACAGCCTGCTCAGACGCGAGGCGGTGGCCAATACCTATCTGGGCAATGGCATCGCCATCCCGCACGGCATGGTGGAAGACCGCGCGCTGGTGCTGCGCACCGGCATCGCCATTCTGCAAATCCCGGACGGACTGGAATGGAACCCCGGCCAGCGCACGCATCTGCTGTGCGCCATCGCCGCCCGTTCCGACGACCATCTGGCCATGCTGCGCCAGCTGACCCGGCTGCTGCAGGATGAGGCCAAGCTGCTGCCGCTATTCGTCACGCAGGACAGCAACGACCTGGTCGCCGCGCTGCGCCAGCCGGAAGACAATCTGCCGCCGGACGCCGAGGCCCACGATCTGGACGTGTGCGAGGAGTGGCGGCTGGACTACCCCAACGGCCTGCACGCCCGCCCGGCCGCGCTATGGGTGGAGGCTGCGCGGCGCAGCGCGGCGCAGCTGCAGGTGCGCCACGGCAACGCCACGGCCGACGCCAAGAATCTGATCTCGCTGCTGCAACTGGGCCTGCGCCAGGGCGATCTGGTAGCCGTATCCGGCCGCGGTCCGCAGGCTGAAGACGGCGTGCGCCAATTGTTGCGGGCGATGCGCGAAGCCAGCTTGTCGGAGCAGACCGCCGCCGCCATCGCCGCCCAACGCGCAGCGGCGCAGCGCCCGCGCGCCGGCTGGCAGCCCGCGGGACAATTGATCTCGCTGCCCGGCATCGCCGCCAGCCCTGGCCTCGCCATCGGCACCGTGCGCGTCCTGGCCAGCCAGCTGCTGCAAGTGCCGGATCGCCCGATCAGCCTGGCAGAAGGCGGCGACCGGCTGCACGAGGCATTGGCCGCCACCCGGCGCCAGCTGTCGCAACTGGCAGACGCCACTCAGGCCACGCTGGGCGCGGCCGAGGCAGGCATCTTCCGCGCCCAGTCCGAGCTGCTGAACGACACCGATCTGATCACCCTGAGCTGCCAGTTGATGGTGGCCGGCCACGGCGTGGAATGGGCCTGGCACCAGGCGGTGGAACGATTGGCCGAAAAAATATCCGCGCTGGGCAACCCACTGCTGGCGGCACGCGCCGCAGACTTGCGCGACGTCGGCCGCCGCGTGCTGTTCCAGCTTGACCCATCGCTGCAAGGCCACGCGCCCGCCGAATTCGGCGCGGATACCCTGCTGCTGGCCGCCGATCTGGCGCCGTCGGACACCGCCAGCCTGGACCTGTCCCGCATCAAGGGCCTAGCCACCGCCCACGGCGGCCCCACCGCCCACACCGCCATCCTGGCGCGCACGCTGGGCCTGCCTGCCTTAGTCGCCGCCGGGCCGGCCTTGTTGGACGTGGCCGACGGCAGCCCGGCCATCCTGGACGGCGATAGCGGCCGGCTGTACCTGAACCCAGGCGAAGCCGATCTCGCCTCCGCCCGGGCCTGGCAGCAACAGCAGCGCGAAGCGCGCGAAAAACAGCAGGCGGAACGACAGCAGCCAGGCCAAACCGCCGACGGCAAGCGCATCGAGATCGCCGCCAATATCAATCGGCCGGATCAGACTGCCGCCGCGCTGGAAGCCGGCGCCGAAGGCGTGGGCCTGATGCGCACCGAGTTCCTGTTCCTGGAGCGCGACTCCGCGCCCAATGAGGAAGAACAGCTGCAAACCTACCAGGCGATGCAACTGGCGCTGCAAGGCCGGCCGCTGATCGTCCGCGCGCTGGACATAGGCGGCGACAAGCAGGTGCCGTATCTGAACCTGCCGCGCGAGGACAACCCCTTCCTCGGCATGCGCGGCGCGCGGCTGCTGCTGTCGCGCCGCGAGCTGCTGGAGCCGCAACTGCGCGCGCTGTACCGCGCCGCCAAAAACGGCAAGCCGCTGTCCATCATGTTCCCGATGATCAGCTCGCTGAAGGAGATCACCCGCCTCAAAGGCATCTGCGAGAGCCTGCGCAAGGAGCTGGACGCGCCGCAAGTGCCCATCGGCATCATGGTGGAAGTGCCGGCCGCCGCCCTGCTGGCCGACCAACTGGCGCCCTACGTCGATTTCTTCTCCATCGGCACCAATGATCTGACTCAATACGCGCTGGCCATGGACCGCCAGCATCCGGAACTGGCGGCCGAGGCCGACAGCCTGCACCCGGCCGTATTGCGGCTGATCCGCCAGACCGTGCAGGGCGCCGCGGCGCACGGCCGCTGGGTGGGTGTGTGCGGCGGCATCGCCGGCGATCCGCTGGGCGCGGCCGTGCTGACCGGCCTGGGCGTCAACGAGCTATCGATGAGTCCGCACGATATCGCCGCCGTCAAAGCCATGCTGCGCCGCCACCACTACGTCCGGCTGCAGGACCTGGCCGAGCAGGCCCTGGCCTGCGACAGCGCCGACGAAGTGCGGCAATTGCTGGAGACGCTGGCATGAGCGGCGCTCTTCATACCATCACCGCCAACCCGGCGCTGGATCAGACCGTCACGCTGGACGCCTTGAACATAGGCGCCGTCAACCTGGCGCGCGCCGCCTCGGTCAACGCCGGCGGCAAGGGGGTCAATGTGGCCAGCTGCCTGGCCGACTGGGGGCTGCGCGCCTGCGCCCACGGCCTGCTCGGCCGCGACAACGCCGCGCCGTTCGAACAGCTATTCGCCGACAAGCGCATAGACGACCGCATGCTGCGCGTGGCCGGCGCGACGCGCACCAATATCAAGCTGGCCGACCTGAGCCGCGGCGACACCACCGACATCAACCTGCCCGGCCCCGCAACCGGCGAGGCCGACCTGCAGGCGCTGGCGGCCGGCTTGGACCATATTGCCGCCGGCGAAATCGCCATCTTGGCCGGCAGCCTGCCGCCCGGCCTGCCTGCCGACGCCTGGGCGAGGCTGTGCCGCCAACTGAAGCGGCAAGGCGCCTGGGTATTGCTGGACAGCAGCGGTCCGGCGCTGGCGGCCGCCTTAGCCAATCCGCCGCCAGCGCTGCCGGACTGCATCAAACCAAACCGCGAGGAACTGGAGCAATGGGCAGGCCGCGAACTGCCCACGCTGAACGACGTCGCGCAGTGCGCCCAGGCCTTGCAAAAACTTGGCATCGATCGCGTCATCGTGTCGCTGGGCGAACAAGGCGCCCTGTTGATAGACGGCCAACAGACACTGCTGGCCAGTCTGCCGCCGCAGCGTCCCTTGAGCACGGTCGGCGCCGGCGACGCCTTGGTCGCCGGCCTCGCCGCCGCTCGCCATCAGGCGCTGGGCGCGGAAGACAGCCTGCGGCTGGCGGTAGCCTTCGCCGCCGCCAAACTGCAACGCGTCGGCCCTCACCTGCCGCCGCCGCAACATATCCAAGCGCTGGCCGCCGCCGTCAGCCTGAAAAAGCTCGAGGCGGCCTGAGGCCGCCCTATCGATAAAGGGGAGAGACATGAGCATCGTCGCCATCATCCGCTCCGGCGAACGCAGCACCCAGGCCAGGCTTGCCGCCGAAGCGCTGCGCCAGGCCGCGCAAAAACACGGTCAAGGCATAGCGATTGAAATCGACGGCCACCCCGCCCTGGCTGCCGAACAGCTGACCGGCGCGCGCCAGGTGCTGCTGGTGGACAGCCCGGACGACGGCCGCTTCGGCCAACTGCCGGTCCGCCACGCCACACTGGACCAAGTGCTGGCCGATCCGGCGGCGCAACTGTCCGCCGCCGCATCCGGCCCATCGCTGAAAATCGTGGCCATCACCGGCTGCCCCACCGGCATCGCCCACACCTTCATGGCGGCGGAAGGCTTGACCCAGGCCGCCAAGGCCCTGGGACACGCCATCCGGGTGGAAACCCAGGGCTCAGTCGGCGCGCAGAGCGCGTTGACCGCCGCGGAGATCGCCGCCGCCGACTTGGTGGTGATCGCCGCCGATACCCAGGTGCAACTGGACCGCTTCCAAGGCAAGCGCCTGTTCAAGAGCGGCACCAAGGCCGCCATCGGCGACGGCAAGGGCCTGCTCCGCCGCGCCATCGCCGAGGCGCAACCGTGGGGCGAGGCGAACAACGCCGCAAACCCCGCCAAAACAGCCGCGCCGGAAAAGTCGAAGGACGGCCCTTACCGCCACCTGATGACCGGCGTGTCCTTCATGCTGCCCTTCGTCACCGCCGGCGGCATCCTGATCGCGCTCGCCTTCGCCCTGGGCGGCATCTACGCCTTCGACGACGCGCACAAGGGCACGCTGGCCTGGTCGCTGTTCCAGATCGGGGCCAAGTCCGCCTTTGCGCTGATGGTGCCGATACTGGCCGGCTATATCGCCTACTCCATCGCCGACCGCCCCGGCATCGCGCCCGGCATGGTGGGCGGCATGCTGGCCGCCAGCCTGGGTTCCGGCTTTCTCGGCGGCATCGTGGCCGGCTTCATCGCCGGCTACGCCACGCGCGAGCTGAACCGCCGCATCCAGCTTGGCCAGCATCTGGACGGTTTGAAGCCCGTGCTGATCCTGCCGGTGCTCGGTTCGCTGCTGACCGGCCTGCTGATGATCTACGTGGTGGGCCAGCCTGTCGCCGCGCTGCTGTCGGCGCTGACCGATGCGCTGAAAGGCATGCAGGGCAGCAGCGCGCTGGCATTGGGTGCGCTGCTGGGCGCGATGATGGCCTTCGACATGGGCGGCCCGGTCAACAAGGCGGCTTACGCCTTTGCCACCGGCCTGATCGCCAGCCAGGTATACACGCCGATGGCCGCGGTGATGGCCGCCGGCATGACGCCGCCGCTGGGACTGGCCCTGGCCACCCGACTGTTCCGCGACCGCTTCACCGTGGACGAGCAGGAAGCCGGCAAGGCGGCCGGCGTGCTGGGCCTCGCCTTCATCAGCGAAGGCGCCATCCCGTTTGCCGCGCGCGACCCGCTGCGGGTGATCCCTGCGCTGATGACCGGTTCCGCGCTGGCCGGCGCCATCTCCATGACCATGGGCGTAGAGCTGAAAGTGCCGCACGGCGGCGTATTCGTGCTGCCCATCCCGAATGCGGTGGAGCATCTGCTGAGCTATTTGGTGGCGCTGGCCGCCGGCACCGCCGTCACCGCGCTGATGCTGCGGCTATTGAAAAAGCCGGCAGTGCCAGCCTAAAGAAACACAAGGGCGCACATGCAATGCGGCGCCAGGGCGCCGCATTGTTCATTTGCTGACCGGATACACGCCATCGCCAAACGGCGCGGCGCGGAATGCATCCAGCGCCTCGGCCTGCCGCGATAATTTATCCAGCCTCGGATAAGGCCCGCCCGGCACGATGTCCGGGACCACCTGCCGGCTGAAATGCCAGGCGACGGCCGTCGACAGCAAGGACTGGTCGATGGTGTCGCCGCGCAAGGATTGCGGCACTTCCAGCTCCTTCTCCAGCGCGTCGAAGGCGGCCAGCAATTGGCCGCCGATCCGGTCCAGCCAGGGCTGGTACACATTGCGCGCCGGCCGCAACTGGCGCTCGTACACCACCTGCACGCTCTTTTCGCAAGCCGCCAAGGCCAAGCCCACGCGGCGCCAGGCCGCCAGCCTGGCTTGCGGCTCCATCGGCATCAGGCTGCGCGACGACAACCCTTCCGCATACTCGAGAATCAGCGTCGAATCCATCAGGATGGTGCCGTCATCGCACACCAGCGTCGGCGCCTTGACCACAGGATTGATCTCATGAAAACGGTCGAAGCCGCTGAACACCGACACCGACTGGTGCTCGAACGGCAACTCCAGCAATTGCAGCGAAATGGCGACGCGCCGCACGAAGGGGGAATCCAGCATGCCTATCAGTTTCATGATTTTTCTCCAGCGTGGGGAAAAACGACAGTCCTCGGCCAAGGTCCCGTCAATTCAGCAAGCGGGGCGGGATGAGCGTCAGACAAAGCCGACATCGGCTATCCAGTTGCGCGCCCGCCGCGCCAACCTCTCCGCCTCGCTCTCGCCGTCGAACGACACATCCAGCGCGGCGCTGATCGGCAGATCAGGCGTTTCAAACGCATTGACGCTGACCACGGCGTACAGCCGGCCGTCGATTTCGCTGCTGACCAAGGGAACGACGCCGCAATCGGAGCAAATGTGAAAATCGGCGGTGGCGGTGCCGAAACGGTAGCGCGACACCCGCTGCGGGTCGCGCATCGTTACCGCCAAGCCAGCCGCGGGGGCCGCAGTCCACACGCCGCCATGCTTGCGGCAAAAGCTACAGCCGCAGCGGCGGGCGGGAATGGACTGCGCATCAGGCCAATCGAGGTCGAAAGAAATATTGCCGCAGTGGCAACTGCCGTGAATCCGCATGGAACGCTCCGCAATGTGGCATCTTGCGCCAATAATGCGCAAAGCATATCACGCAATTTGCGCGGCGATTCGTTCAGCGCTGCGTCAACACCTTGCGCACATCCCGCGCGGCCTTCAGCGGCGTGCCGGAAAAATTGGTGGCGGCAAAGTGGCCGGCCTGGCGCGACGCCGTGGACAGGGCGGCGCCGGAAGCACAGCCCACTTCCAAGGCTCGGCGCATCACGGCAATCGGCGCGGCGTCGCCGTCGGGCAGCTGCTGCTGCAGATTACGCCCCATTTCCAGCCACAACTTCTCGACCGCCAGCATCAGTTCTCGCTGGGTATCGGCCTGGGCCTGCCATAAGGCGGCTCCAGCCAGCAAGCTGCCGTCCACGCGGCGCTCCACTTCCCCTTTCGACAAGGAGAAGCTTGGGGCCAGCGGCCACAGCCAGTGGCGATAGACTTCCTCCTGCGCCTCCAGCCAGCGTTTGTGCCCGCTTTCCATCGCGCCGCAACAGCTTTCCACCGCATCGACCAGCAAGCTGACCATGGAACCTCCTCATCAGACGGCGCCAAGCGCCTTAAGCCGCGGATTGCGGACAGGGAAGCCGCCAAACCGCCAGCAGCTCCCGCAACAGGGTTTCCAGCACCGGATCGCCATCGCGGTCCGCCGGATAGACAAACTGCAGGTCGGCGGTCTTGCGCAGCTCCGGCACTAGCCAGATGCGACCGCTGGCATGCCAGGCCAGCGCGTCCTCCTCCCGCACCAGGGCCACGCCGACGCCGGCTGCCACCAGCTCCAGAATAACCGACAGGTGGTCGCTCTCGGCGACTTTCTTGGGGGAGATATTGAGTTCGCGCCACAACTCGGCCGTGATCTTGGACAGACTGGAAAACTGCGAAATGCCAACCCAGGGCAGCTTGCCCAATTCCTTGAGCCTGCCCTCGGCCAATTGGCCGGCCCAGGCCGCCGGCAGCGCGACGCGGAAAGCCAGCGTCTGCAACGGCACGGTGTTGACGTTCATATACGGGTTCTTGCCCAGGTAGAAGCCGGCATCCAGCTCTTTCTTGCGCACCAGATTGAGCACATCCACCGAAACGCCGTGGCTCAGCTGCACTTCCAGCAGCGGATACTTGTCCACCAGCGCCGCCACCCACGGGCCCAGCCGCAGAACGTCGGGCATCAGGGTCACGCCTATCCTGGCCTGGCCCGCCAGTTGGCCCTTGAGCTCGCGCGCGTGATGGATGATGTCGCGCGCCGCCGTCAGCACGCCCTGCGCCTGCGGCAGCAGCTCCTGGCCCGCGCGCGTCAGGCTGACGCCGCCGGCGCTGCGCTCGAACAACGGCATGCCCACTTCTTCTTCCAGCGCCTTGATCTGCGCCGTCACTGCCGGTTGCGACAGGTGCAACAGTTCGGCTGCCTGCGTCAAGTGGCCCTGCTGAGCCACCGTGACAAAGGTCCGCAACTGGTAGATTTCCATGCTCTCCCCTGTTTCTTCCACTGCCCGGGCCGCGTCGTAGCCGCGCGTCGACTGGATAGGCCAAACGCCGTCTAGGCTAGCACAGGGTTCCGCCTCCGCTCAAAGACAAACCGCCTGCCACAATGCATGTAGACAGGCGGTTTGCTCATGGCGCGCGCAGGTCGGCGGCCTTAATCGTCGTCGTCCTGCATCCAGCTTGGCGCGCGCTTGGCCAGGAAGGCCGCCACGCCTTCCACTTGCTCGTCGCCGCCGATCAGGTTCAGAGTGGCGGCGCGCTCGCGCTTCAGATGTTCGTCCAGCGTCAGATTCGGGCTGTCCTCTATCAGTTTGCGCGCGGCGGCGACCGAGCTCGGCGCCTGGCTGGCGACTTTGTTGGCCAGGCTGACCGCGACGATCTTGGCGAAGCCCTGATCGACGACCTCCTCGATCAAGCCGATCTGCAGCGCCTGCTCGGCGCTGACCTGCTCGCCGCCCAGAATGATGCGCTTGGCCCAGGACACGCCCACCTTGTCGGCCAGGGTCTTGGTGCCGCCGGCGGCCGGAATCAGGCCGACCTTGGCTTCCGGCAGCCCCAGCTTGGCGCCGCGCTCGGCGATGATGTAGTCGCACACCAGCGCGCACTCCAGGCCGCCGCCCAGGGCGAAGCCATTGACCGCCGCCACGGTGACGCCGCGGTAATTGCGAATCGCCTGCAGCGCATTGGCGAAGGCCTGCAACAAGACATCCGCTTCCGCCTTATTCCCCGAAGCGAATTGCTTCAAATCCGCTCCGGCAGAAAAAAACGTATCGCCGGCGCCGGTAATCACCACCGAACGCACGCCGTCGTCAGCGTTCAACGCCTGCAGCGTCGAGGCCAATTCGTTGAGACCGTCGGTCGTCAGCAAATTGGCAGGCAGGTTGGAAAGCGTGACGATGGCTGATTTGCCCAGCCGTTCAAGTGTTAAATACCTGGCCATATTGTGTTCCTCACTGTATCCCCGTTTTCTTTCGTTGGCAGTCCGGACCGCCCCGAGCGGCGCGAGAGCGCGCCGACCGCTCCCAATGCGCGGTCCGAATCTGGGCCGGAAGTACGTGTCGCCTGCTGGCGGCATCGCCTCCCTGTTTCGCCCGACGTGACATTTTCTTTGCAAACTGTCCTTTTGGCCAGTAGGCGAAACAATTATATCCAACCTTTTTTGTAGAATGTTCGTTTCAACAATGCCAAAAAGAATCCACCAGCGGCTGGCTCACCCGCGCGTCAAGCCCAAGCGGCCGGCCCTGCATCTTCGTCATGCCGCTCTGTTACCATAGAGCTTTCATCCACGATTTGCGGCATGATCGAAACCAATTTCTGGATTCTGCTGGCGGCCGGCCTGCTGGGCGGCGGCCATTGCGTCGGCATGTGCGGCGGCATCGTCGCCGCCCTCACCCTGCAGCAGCCCGCGGGCGCGGCGCGTTGGCGCGTGCTGGCCGGCTACAATCTGGGCCGGCTCGCCAGCTATACCCTAATCGGCGCCCTGCTGGGCGGGCTCGCCTCCGCCGGACTGAGCCTGGCCTCATCCCACCCCTACCAACTGGCATTGCTGGCCCTGGCCAATCTGATGCTGGTGGCCATGGGTCTGTATCTGGCGGGCTTCGGCCAGGCCATCATCTTGCTGGAAAAAATGGGACAGCCGGTCTGGCGGCGCCTGCAGCCGCTGGTAGGCAGGCTGTTGCCGGTGCGCAGCATAGCCGGCGCGCTGGCGGTGGGCGCGGTATGGGGCTGGCTGCCCTGCGGCCTGGTGTACAGCGCGTCGATCTCGGCATTGGCCAGCGGCTCGGCCTGGCATGGCGCCGGCTTGATGCTGGCCTTCGGCCTGGGCACCTTGCCCAACCTGCTGCTGATGGGTGTCTTCGCCGACGGCTTGCGCCGCTGGATGCAACAACGCCCAATACGGCTGGCGGCCGGACTGGGCGTGGCGGGAATCGGCGTTTGGCGCCTGATTCAACTTGTCAGCGGAACGATTTCATGATGGTCTCCACGTTGTAGCGCATCAGCTGCAAATAACTGGCAGCCGGGCCCTTGGGGCCAGACAGCGCGTCGGCGTATAGCTTGCCGCCGATCTGCACCTTGGCTTCGGTGGACAGTTGCTTCAGCAGGCGCGCGTCGGTCATGTTCTCCATGAACACCGCCTTGACGTGCTCATTGCGCACTTGGCGCGTCAGTTGCGCCACGCCCTTGGCCGAGGCTTCGGATTCGGTGCTGACGCCCTGGATCGCCAGCACCTGCAGCTGGTAATGTTCGCCCAGGTAGCCAAAAGCGTCATGCGACGTCAACATCTTGCGCTTGGCCGCCGGCACGCTGGCGAACTGCTGCTTGGCCCAGTCGTCCAGCGCCTGCACCTTGGCCGCGTATTCGCTGGCGCGGCGCTGGTATTCGGCCTTGCCGGCAGGATCGGCCTGGATCAGGCCGGCGCTGATATTGCGGATATAGGTCTGCACCCGCGACGGATCATGCCAGGCATGCGGATCGACGTCGCCATGATCATGGTCGTGATCGCCTTCGGCATGTTCCTCTTCCGGCGCCTGGCGGGTCTTGATGCCCTTGGACGCCACCACGGTCACGCCGCGGAAATTGGCGGCCTTGTCCAGCCGAGACATCCAGCCTTCCAGACCCAGGCCGTTCACCACCAGCACTTTGGCGGCGGACACTTTCTTGATATCAGCCGGAGACGGCTGAAACACGTGCGCGTCCTGATCCGGACCGACCAAGGACACCACTTCCACGCGGTCGCCGCCGATTTCGCGGGTCATATCGGCGATGATGCTGAAACTGGCCACCACCGGCAGCTTGGCCAGCGCCAAGGCCGGCATGCCCAGCAGCAATAATGCGGCTAGAGTCTTCTTCATGAGGCTTCTCCTTCGGTTCAAGATTCGAGATGGCGCGCGCGGATGTAGCGCGGCAGCGCCCCGCCCACGGGCGCAAACAGCAAGGACAACAGGTAGACCACGCCGGCCAGCAGGATGATGGCCGGGCCGGACGGCAGTTCAAAGTGATAGGACAGCAACAAGCCGCCCAGGCCGCTGGCAAAAGCGATGCCGACCGACAAGGCCAGCATGGCCTCGATGCGCTCGGTCCAAAGCCGCGAGGTGATGGCCGGCAGCATCATCAAGCCCACCGCCATCAGCGTGCCCAGCGACTGGAAGCCCGCCACCAGATTCAGCACCACCAGCATCAGGAACAGCAGATGCCACCAGGCGCCGCGCGCGCCCACCGCGCGCAGGTAGACCGGGTCCAGGCTTTCCAGCAGCAGCGGACGGTAGATGATGGCCAGCGTCAGCAATGTCACCGTGGCCACTCCGGACACCAGATACAGCGCCGCGTTATCCACCGCCAGCACCGAGCCGAACAGGATGTGCATCAGGTCGACATTGCTGCCGCCTTTCGACACCAGCAATACGCCCAGCGACAGCGACAACAGATAGAAGGCCGCAAAGCTGGCATCCTCCTTGATGCTGGTGAAGCGAGTGGCCAGGCCGGCAAGGAGCGCCACCAGCACGCCGGCGAAGAAACCGCCCAGGCTCATCGCCGGCAGGCTGAGGCCGGCGAACATGAAGCCGATGGCGGCGCCGGGCAGCACCGCGTGGCTCATCGCGTCGCCCATCAGGCTCATCCGGCGCATCACCAGGAACAGGCCGATGGGGCCGGAACCCAGCGCCAGCGCCAGGCAACCGGCCAGGGCGCGGCGCATGAAGGCGAACTCGACAAACGGCGAAACCAGAAGATCGTACAAATGTTGCATCAGGCGCTCACTCCATCCAGGCCGCAAACCGGCGCCTGGGCCTGCCAATGGGCGGCGGTTTCCACCGCGCGCCGCAGATTGTCTTCGCTCAATGCCGAGGCGCTGTCGCCCCAGGCGATCACTTCGCGCGCCATCAGCAAGGTGTGCGGAAAATGCGTCCTCACCTGCAGGGCGTCGTGCAACACCGCGATGATGGTGCGCTGTTCGGCGCGCCAGCGCGCGATCAGCCGCAACAGGTCCTCGGTGGTCTTGGCGTCCACCGCGTTGAAGGGCTCGTCCAGCAAAATCAAGCGCGCGTCCTGCACCAGAATGCGGGCGAACAGCACGCGCTGGAACTGGCCGCTGGACAGCGCGGCGATCGGGCGCAGCGCGAAATCGGCCAGCCCCACCTGCTCCAACGCGTCGATAGCGCGGGCATGGCCGTCGCGCCCCACCCGTCCAAACGGGCCGCTCTTGTGCCACAGTCCGGTGCCGACCAGCTCCAGCACGCTCACCGGCATGCTGCGGTCTATTTCGGCCTGCTGCGGCAGATAGGCGATGTCGGCGCGGCGGTAGCCGTTCAGGTCCACGTTGCCGGAATCGGGCGTCAGCGCGCCTATCATCGCCTTCAACAGCGTGCTTTTGCCGGCGCCGTTCGGCCCGCAAATCGCGGTGGCGTCGCCTTCGGCGAAGCGGCCGCTGATGTGGTGCACCGCCGGGTGGCGCTGGTAGGACACCGTCAGGTTGTTCAACACTATGCTCATGCCAACTCCTGCAAGGCCCACCACACCAAAAGCCACAGCCCGGCCAAAGGCAGCAGCGTCAGCAGCACGCGCTGGCCGGCCGACATCGACAGCAAGCTCAGCGGCGGGCGCAGATTGGACGCCGTGAGGTGCTGATGGCCGCCATGCGCATGATCATGGCCGTGAGAATGCGTTTGACTCATTCCAGACACTCCTTCAGCCAGGCTTCCACCTGCTCGGCCTCAAACGCCGGCGCGATCAGCTCGAAACGGCTGTCGCGCCGCCACGACACCTGCGCGGCGCCCCACTGTCCGGCCGCCCAGTTCAGCCACACCCAGCTGTCCAGCACGCGGAACACGCCCTTGGCGCGCACCAGGCCGGGAATGCGCTTGGGCAGATCGTCAAACAGCCGCGTCAGCCGCTCGCCGTCGAAGTTCAGCTCGGGATCGAAGGTCCAGCCGGCCGACTGCCAGGCGCTGGTATTGTCCGGCAGCACCGCCGGGCGGTAGCGCGGCTTGGCGGCGAGCTCGGCATCCAGCCAGGCCACGTCCAGCTGGCCGTCGCGCACCTCGCCGACCAGGGACTTGGGCGGAAACAGCGCCGCCGCCTGCTGGCGGAAGGCCTCCATGGTCGGGATGTCGGCGGTGTCTATCTTGTTGGCCACCAGCACATCGGCGATGGAAATCTGGTCGCGGTACAGCGGCTGGCGATGGTAATCGGGCTGAATGAACTGGCGCGGATCCACCAGGGTCAGCACGGCGGCCACTTCCAGCGCCTCGCCCAAGGGCTTGGCGCGCAATTCGTCGATGACGCCGGCGGCATGGGCCAGGCCGCTGGCCTCGATCAGCAGGCGGTCCGGCTTTTCGCGGCGCAACAGCGTGGCCACGGTGGCGGTCATTTGCGGGCCGGCCACGCAACACAGGCAGCCGCCGGCGATTTCGGCCACTGCCAGCTCGTCATTCAGCAGCGCGGCGCCGTCGATGCCGACTTCGCCGAACTCGTTGACGATGACCGCCCACTTTTCATGGGCGGGCCGGTTGGCGATCAGGTGGCGCAGCGCGGTGGTCTTGCCAACGCCGAGAAAGCCGGTGAACAGATTAACTTTGGTTTTTTTCATGGAATTCTTGCGCAGTTCAAGCGGTACAGGACTGGCAACGGCCAGCCAGCACCAGATTTTGCGGGCTAAGCGTGAAACCTGCCGCCTGGGCCATGTCGCGCAGGCCAGCCAGCCCGCCGGCGGCGTCGACTTCATTGACGCGGCCGCATTGCTCGCACACCAGGATCAGGCTTTCGTGCTGGCAGTCGAAGTGCTCGCACACGATGAAGCCGTTCAGCGCGTCCACCTTGTGCAGCAGGCCGTGCTCCACCAGGAAGTCCAGCGCGCGGTAGACGGTGGGCGGCGCGGCGGAGCCGCGCTGCTGCTGCAGATCGGCCAGCACTTGGTAGGCCTTGACCACGCCACGGTGGTTCAGCACCAGTTCCAGCACCTGGCGGCGCAAATCTGTGAGCTTGCTGCCGCGCGCGGCGCAATGGCGCTCGGCGGCGGCAAGATAGTGGGATCGGTCCATGCGCGGGGTCGCTTCAGTCGAAAACCAGACAATGTTACTTTATAACATCCACCACGCCAACCCTTTACACTTTGCGGGTTTTGGATGCCGCGGCGCTGTGATACGCTGGCACGTTCCGTTTCCATGCCATAGTCAGGGGATTTCGATGAAAAAGATGTTGGTGGCCTCACTGGCGCTGCTCATGGCCAGCCAGGCCTTCGCCGCGGATCCGATCAGCCAGCGCAAGGATGTCTTCAAGCAATACAAGCCGGTCGTCGGCGCGATGGGCAAGATGGTGAAGGGCGACACGCCCTACAACAAGGATGAATTCGCCAAGCTGGCCACCCAGCTGGAACAATTGTCGCAACAGCCGTGGCAATACTTCCCAGCCGGCAGCGACGCCGGCAAGACCGACGCCAAGCCGGAGATCTGGAGCAGGCCGGCCGACTGGCAGAAAGCCATCGACAACCACAAGGCCGCCACCGCCAAACTGAAACAAGTGGCGCAGGCCGGCGACCTGGCCGCGATCAAGACCCAGTTCGGCGCCACCCAGCAGACCTGCAAAGCCTGTCACAAGGACTTCCGCAAGGATTGATCCCACTCCTTGCATGCCCGGCGGCGCTCAGCGCCGCCATTGACTGCCCACTCCCACTCAGATGCCATGAACAAGATACTGACCGCGCTGCTGCTGGCAGCCATCGCCATTCCCGCCGCCCACGCCGACGACACCCCGGCCGAAGTCCGCACCAAGGCGTTCAAGAAGATGCTGCTGCAATCCTTCGAACCCATGGGCATGGCGGTGCGGGAACGCGCGCCGTACAACCAGGCCCAGTTCGCGCAGCAAGCCGAAGCGCTGAAGACGCTGGCCGCCGAGCCGTTCAAGCACTTCCCGGCCGGCAGCATCACCGGCAAGAGCCGCGCCAAGCCGGAAATCTGGAGCCAGCCGGCCAAATTCCAGGCCGACAAGGACGCCTTCCTGAAGTCGGTGGACAACCTTGCCATCGTCGCCAAGAGCGGCGACCTGGCCGCGATCAAGAAGAGCTACGGCCAAGTGGCGCAAAGCTGCAAAACCTGTCACGACGCCTTCCGCGGACCGGAAAAGTAAGCGAACGACTGCAAAAACCAAAGCCGGCATCTAGCCGGCTTTCGATTCAGGCAAGCAGGAAGCGGCGGCTCAACGCAGCAACGCGAAATACAGCCCGCCCGCGGACAGCAACAGCGCCGCCAGCGCCAGCGCGCCGTGGGCGAAATGCAGCCGGGGCTGCTCGCCGGCGATCTTCTTGTAGCCCGTCAGCATCGGCCCCACCAGGTTCTGCTTCTTCACCAGGCGATACAGCACAATGGCTGTCAGATGCAGCGCCACCAGCCCCAGCAAGCCATTGAACAGCAGTTTATGCGCGCCGGTGGCAGCCTCCGCCAGGCCGCTGTCGATATGCTTGGCCAGCGGGCCGTCGTACAGATAGCTGTCCACATCGGCGGCGAACAAGCCCGTCAGCACCTGCGCGCCCAGCGCCAGCAACATCACCACAACCATCCAGCCACCCAGCGGATTGTGCCCCGGCGCCTCGCGCTCCGGCAATTCGCCTTTCAGATAGCGAACAATGGTTCGCGGCCCATGCACAAAGCTGGAGAAACGGGCGGTCTGGCTGCCCACCACGCCCCAGATCAGCCGAAACACCAGCAGCGAGGCCAGCGCCACGCCGCAATAGATATGGTATTGCAGCCAATCCCCGCCTTGCTCGGCACAGAACCACATGGCGCCAAACAGAACGACCAGCGCCCAGTGAAACAACCGGGTAGGCACGTCCCATACCTTGACTTGCTGCGTCATCACATTCCCTTTCCATACTTTATCTGCGCACATTCTGCCGCAATGAGGCGGACGCTTGAAGCCGCGCGCGATTTTACCCATACAAAACGGACAATACCCCCGCCATTTTGCGGCAATTTCGGTTAAGATAAGCCTTCCCACTCCAGCCGGATGCCGCAAGCGCCCGCTGGAGCAGTTTTTTTCCAGCGGCCGGCTGGCCGTTTACTTACCGTGTTGGAGACCCAGTCAAATGACGCAAACCGCCCTTCTTCAGGATCTGGAGGCCCGTGGCCTCATCGCGCAAACCACCGATATGGCTGCGCTGCAAGAACTGCTGAACAAGGAATCGGTTACGCTTTATTGCGGCTTCGATCCAACGGCGGACAGCCTGCACATCGGTAGCTTGGTGCCCATCCTGATGCTGAAGCGCTTCCAGCGCGCCGGCCACCGCCCAGTGGCGCTGGTGGGTGGAGCCACCGGCATGATAGGCGATCCGAGCTTCAAGGCCACCGAGCGCAAATTGAACACCCCGGATGTCATCGAAAGCTGGGTGGAGAAGATCCGCAAGCAGGTCGAACCCTTCCTCAGCTTCGAAGGCGACAATGCGGCGCTGATGGCCAACAATTACGACTGGTTCGGCAAAATGAACGCGCTGGAGTTCCTGCGCGACATCGGCAAGCACTTCTCGGTCAACGCCATGATCAAGAAAGAAGCGGTGCAGCAGCGCATCGCCCGCGAAGATCAGGGCATTTCCTACACCGAGTTCTCCTACAGCCTGCTGCAGGGTTACGACTTCGCCGAACTGAACCGGCGCCTGGGCTGCAAGCTGCAGATCGGCGGTTCCGACCAGTGGGGCAATATCACCGCCGGCACCGATCTGACGCGCCGCCTGAACCAGACCCAGGTATTCGGCCTGACCATGCCGCTGGTGACCAAGGCCGACGGCACCAAGTTCGGCAAGACCGAATCCGGCACCATCTGGCTGGACGCCAAGAAGACCTCGCCTTACGCCTTCTACCAGTTCTGGCTATCCACCGCCGACGCCGACGTGTACAAGTTCCTGCGTTACTTCTCCTTCCTGTCGGTGGACGAGATCGCCGCCATCGAAGAGGCCGACAAGACCCGCGACGGCAAGCCGGAAGGCCAACGCATCCTGGCCGAACAAGTCACGGAGCTGGTGCACGGCAAGGCGGCGCTGGAAGCGGCGCAGCGCATCACCCACAGCCTGTTCAGCAACGACCTGTCCAGCCTGACCGCCGACGACTTCGCCCAACTGGCGCAAGACGGCCTGCCGACCATCCAACTGGACAAGAGCGCCAACGGCCTGATCGACGCGCTGGCGGCCGGCGGCCTGGCCAAATCCAAGAGCGAGGCGCGCACCTTCATCCAGAGCGGCGCGGTCAGCGTCAATGGCATCAAGGTGGACAGCCTGGAGCACGCCATCGGCGACAATGAACGCCTGTTCGGCCAGTACTCACTGCTCAAGCGCGGCAAGAAGCTGTATGCGCTGGTGGACTGGCAATAAGCCCCTCCCTGCCAGCCGAAAACGCGAAGCCCGTCTCATGGACGGGCTTTTTTGATGCCTGCCGGCCGAGTTCAAGCCACGCTGAAGGCTTCTCCCGTGGCGAAAAAAGCGCCGCCGGCGATGTAATGCAAGCTGCGCTTCGCGGCATCGGCGTCTTCAAAATGCCAATGTCCGGCGCGGAACACCGCGTCGTCGGCCTGCGCCGCCACTACCTCGCCGATGAACAAGTCGTAGCGCTGCTGATTATGCGGCTCCGGCACCACCTTGCACTCCAGATAGGCGATGCAGCCCGCCACCCGCGGCGCCGCCACCTGCTGCGCCGGCAATGGCGTCAAACCGCTAATGGCAAATTTGTCTTCATCGCGGCCGGTCTCGCTGCCGACCTGCACCACCTGCGCCGCCTGGGCGCGGCACGGGATATTCAGGATGAACTCGCCGCTCTGCTCGATCAGTTCACGGCTATAGGTGGACTTGTCTATCACCACCAGCACCTTGGGCGGATCGAAGTCCAGCGGCATGGCCCAAGCCGCCGCCATCACATTGCGCCGCCCGCCCGCCGCGCTGCTGACCAGCACGGTGGGGCCATGATTCAGCAGCCGGTAGGCCTTGGCCAATTCAACATCTGCCAGCATCGTCGTCTCCGTTTGGGCAAAGAAACGATTCTAGCAGCAATGATCAATGCGCAGCGGCCGAGCCAAGATGGCACATCCGGCTCTGCAAGCCATGGTCACGGGCCAGGATGTCCTCGAACAGCTTGCTGCGCGCCGCGATATGGTAATTGAAGCGCCAGTCGCGCATCAGATCCACGCCCAGCTCGAAATACTCGGGATCCAGCCGGCACAAACGGCGCAAATCAAACGGCCGCCCCAATTGCAACTCCACCGCCAACTCCACCAATACGGCCACCTGCTCCGGGTCCACCTTCCGCTCGAGCAATTGTCTTATTCTTTTTGCCGCGTTCACTGCCATTCCAAAAATAAAGATGACATAAAAAAGTAGCATGAAATAAATAATTCAGTAACTGACATTTAGTGATGTCGATATAAAAAAAGGCCCGGGCGGAACGCGCGGGCCTGTTTGCTATCATGCTCAAGCATCAAGACAGAGGAGATGTCATCGTGATGACACTGCTGTTATAGGCGACAGCTTGCTGCACTGCAAGATGATCGATATCAGAAAATATACATTGCCCCGCTTCCCTGTGGATTGCTGCTACCGGCAAACCCGATGAACACGCTGCGTCCATAGAAGAAAGGCAGGCCCCAGTCAAAATAACCGGCAAACGTTCCCGTCATCGGCGCCGCTAGGCTGGGGAAGGCGGCATAGTTGCTGCTGTTGAGAATAGTCGCATTGATCAGGTTGAAGTTGATCGTACTGCTGCTGCCATTGCTGGCCGACACTTGCGCGCTCAGACTCTGCGTCTGCGGCGACGAAACATTGGGGCAATACCATGTCGACCCGCCCACCGAGCAGGTAGCAACGCTGCCATCGTTAGGGAAGTAAAGAATGTTCGATCCGCTATCCAAGAAACCGGGATAGCTCTGGCCATTGTAAACCGTGGTGATGGTGAAACCGTCGCTGGACACCGGGTAAGCCTTGGCCGTACTGGGGATGGCATTGTTCGATTGCGTAGCGATGCCGAATGTCAGCGTGCCCTGCGCAGATGGCGCGCCATAGTTGTCTATGCTAGGCAGCTGCAATAGAACGCCGTTGTTGTCCCCGGAGAAAGCCGTCACCGGATTGGTTACCTGTTTTGCCAGCGGCACCATGCCCTGCTGGCAGGTCTGTCCGCTGCACAGATAATAGAAGCCATTATTGCTGACGTTGGCGCAATCGCTACCGCAGTCCTGAGGCTCCAGGCCCACACCGATGATGCCCTTGGCGCCCAATCCGGCCAAACTGCTCTCGTTGATGCCAGTCGACAAGCAGGCGGCGGGTACCGGGTATGGCAAGGCGCCATCGGCGATCACCTGGATCGGCAGGGAGCTAGCTGTCTTTCCTGCGATCTTCACATCAGCAGTACTGACCGTTCCCCAGGTGAAGCCATCGGCGAACTGCGCGCACTCCATCACCTGGCGGACGCCGACAGTCTGAATAGGAAGCGCATTCTGCAGCGCCGAAGCCAACACGCGCAGCCCGCTGGAGCCTGTATCAACCAGAACATGGTCTATTGCCGTGCAGGTATTGGTTCCGGGGACACAAACATTGACCGTCACGTAAGGCAGATTCAACTGCCCCGTCGCGCCGGCAGGACCAGAATCGACAATCATGGCTACGCTATTGGACGTGGCGCCGCCGCTATTGCCGCCATTGGAGAACGAGCCGGCATCGCCGCCGCCCCCTCCGCAACCGCTCAGCAACAAGGCAAGGGAAAACAGGCTGACCAGAAGTCTTTTCATGTTCGCTCCCTTTATTTCAATTGATCCGGCGTCACCCCTGCCGGCAATAAGGTGGAGTCATAGGCAAAACCGTTGAAGGCGCCCATCCGGCCATAAGAATGGACAACAAAACTGCCCACCTGTCCTCTCAGCACATTGCGGCCACTGCGATTATTCCGCTGCGCCTGTTGAAAGGCCGGAAAGTAGTCTCCCAGCAGCGACTGCAAATCAGGATGGGTCTGCCCGCTCCAGGCGACGGCAAACACCGTTCCATTCAGGGAAACATACTGACGAATCTGCCGTCCGGAGGCATCCAGGCTGTCTTGCACGGTGTAGGCGCCGCCTATGGCGGCGGGACGGGTCGCCATGAATGCATGCCCAGCCGCGGACGCCGCAGGCGCGTCAAACTTCTGCCCCAAAGCGGCATGCGCCCCCGGCGCCAGCAGCGCCAAGAGAAAAACGAACAAGCAGGGTCTCTTCATTTTCCACCTCTCATTTATCTGTTTTATCCTGAGCCACGGCGACAAAGCCCGCACTACAAATTGAGCATACTAGAAATGCAAACGGCAATCTTGCGCAATCTTGTTAAAAAAAAGCGGGAGGCTTAAGCCCCCCGCATCCCCTCGTTCGGTCTTCCGCGATTTACGGCCGACCGCACAGCTACCACATCAATAGATTCAATATGTCATTTCGTCGTGCCGGGTTTCCACCCAGCGCCCGGCGCCCAACGACAACATCAGCAAAGCCACCCGCTCATGCACGATCACCGTGTGGGTATTGCCGGAAAACTGCATATAACGGCGCAGATCTTCCCGCACCTTGCGCGAGCCCGTGACGTCGATGATGATGTCCACCCGGCTGCCCTGCTCGGCGATCTCGATGAAATTGTCGGTCACCGGCACGCCTCTTTCCTTGGCCAGCAATACGCCGGGCAACTGCAGGTCCAGATCCGCCACGCCCACCATCTCGACAAATGGCGCATCCAGCAGCTGCTTCAGCAACGGCGTGCCGGTCTCCCCCACGCCCACCATGCCGATTCTGAACTTTTGCATAAGCACCCCGCCTCTCCATTTATGACTTACAAATAACCAGTGTCACTGTAGTGCAAACATGGCGAAACGGAGTTGAGGCAAGTCAAGTCCGGCGCGATGCAAATGAAATGGCCCGGCTTGCGCCGGGCCATGATAGGAAAATGCTTGCGGGACTCAATGCAGATTCTGCTGCGACAAAAAGCGCAGATACCCCAGACCTTCCAGCCAGAATCCACCGTCGGCCAAGGGCGTGGCGTCGGTCAGGTCGGCAACGGTCAGCACCAGCTCCTGGCCATCCAGATTCGCCTCCAGCACCACGTCGTCGTCGTCGGAGAACTCTTCCGATACCGAATGGAAGTCCGGCTTGACGAATTGATTGTTGACCTGGATGTAGTCGGACTCATTCAGCAAACGCAGGATGTTCATGATGACCTCCTTGTGATGCGGTGAGGGGAACAAGGTCAAACAGACAGTTGCACTGCACAAGCCCCGTACCTGATGGCGGCACTGTCAAACTGCCATCACACCGAAAACCTGCATCTACAGCCAACCACGTTCGGCGAACGATTCCGCGTGCCCGCCGGTTACCACAAAATGATCCAGTAACCTGATATCGACCAGTTCCAAAGCGCGCTTGAGCGTATCGGTCAATATTCTATCCGCATTTGAAGGCTCACTGACACCGGAAGGGTGATTGTGCGCCACGATCAGCGCCGCCGCATTGTGCTGCAAAGCCCGCCGCAGCACTTCCCGCGGATACACCCTGGTCTCGGTCAACGTTCCCTTGAATACTTCTTCGACTTCAATCAAACGGTTTTGTGCCGACAAAAATATCACAACAAATGTTTCGACGTCGCGCCGGCCTATGCTCAAACGCAAATAATCCCGCACCTGCCGCGGACTGGACAGCGCGTCGCCCAGCCGCATCGGCTCGGACAATGCCCGCCGCGCCAACTCCGTGCACGCCATCAACTGCGCATACTTGGCCTCCCCCAGGCCGGGCTTGGCCTTGAATTGCTCCAGACTGGCGCCCAACAAACCGGTCAAGGAGCCAAACTCCTGCAGCAGCGACCTGGCCAACTCCACCGCATTGATGCCTTTGACGCCGGTGCGCAGGAAGATGGCCAGCAACTCAGAATCGTTCAGGGTGGCGGCTCCCTGCCGCAATAATTTCTCGCGCGGCCGCTCCGCTTCCGGCCAATGGGCGATCGACATGGCGCATCCCTCTTCTGGCTATAGCATTGTTTGTGTCATCAGGCCAACAAGATAGCAACAAGCAATGACATTAACATGCCACCATTAAGCCAGACCAGAGCCACTTGATGGACTAAATCCGCTAAAATGGCCAGTTTACGGCTTCGAAGAACCCAACGATGACCGCCAAACGCATTCTCCTCGGCATCAGCGGCGGCATAGCCGCCTACAAGTCCGCCGAGCTGACCCGGCTGCTGGTCAAGGCCGGCCACCAGGTGGAAGTGGTGATGACCGAATCGGCCACCCGCTTCGTCACGCCCGCCACCTTCCAGGCGCTGTCCGGCCACACCGTCTACACCGACCTGTGGGACCCGCGCCCCAGCAACGCCATGGCGCACATCGAATT
The DNA here is from genome assembly GCF_016428945.1 of Chromobacterium sp. ASV23. NCBI lineage: Bacteria > Pseudomonadati > Pseudomonadota > Betaproteobacteria > Neisseriales > Chromobacteriaceae > Chromobacterium > Chromobacterium sp. ASV23. The sequence continues at coordinate 14,674 of NZ_JAELTR010000010.1, read as the reverse complement.
ATCGCGCCGCGCCGATGTGTTCCTGATCGCCCCTGCCACCGCCAACCTGCTGTTCAAGCTGGCGCATGGCGGCTGCGACGACCTGATCTCCACGCTGGCCGCGGCCCGCACCTGCCCGCTGATCGTGGCGCCGGCCATGAATCTGCAGATGTGGCAGAACCCGCCCAACCAGCGCAACATCGAGCAGCTGCAGGCGGATGGCGTGACCGTGTTCGGCCCCGGCAACGGCGCCCAGGCCTGCGGCGAAACCGGCGACGGCCGCATGTTGGAGCCGCATCAGATCGTCGAGCTGCTGCATGGCTTCTTTGCCGACAAGCTCCTGGCCGGCAAAAAAGTGCTGCTGACCGCCGGCCCCACCTATGAGGCCATAGACACGGTGCGCGGCATCACCAATATCAGCTCCGGCAAGATGGGTTATGCCCTGGCGCGTGCCTGTCGCGACGCCGGCGCCGAGGTCACTCTGGTCTCCGGCCCCACCCATCTGGACGCGCCGATGAATGTCCCCAGGATAGACGTGCAAAGCGCCGCCGAAATGCAACAGGCCGTGCTCAGCGAAGTCGGCCGCAGCGACGTGTTCATTTCCGTGGCGGCGGTGGCCGATTACCGGGTAAAGAACCGCAGCGAGCACAAGATCAAGAAAACCGCCGGCACGCCCGCCATAGAACTGGCAGAGAATCCGGACATCCTGGCCACCGTCGCCGCGCTACCGGCTGCGCCGTTCTGCGTCGGCTTCGCCGCGGAAAGCCAGAACCTGCTGGAGTTCGCCGAAGCCAAGCGCCAGCGCAAGAAACTGCCGCTGCTGGTGGCCAACCTGGCGCAGCAAGCCATGGGCGCCGACGACAACCAAGTGGTGCTGCTGGACGACGCCGGCCAGCACCCATTGCCCGCCATGCCCAAGGATGACGTGGCCGCCGCCATCGTCCGCCATCTGGCCGCCTTGCTGGCCAAACGCTGAATTCAACCATCCTGGCGGCCCGCGCGGCCGCCATCGCATCACAAGGAAACACCATGCAAGCCGTTATCGACGTCAAGATCCTGGACGCGCGCCTGCGCGACAACCTGCCCGCCTACGCCACTGCCGGCTCGGCCGGCCTCGATCTGCGCGCCGCCACCGAAGAGACCATGACCATCCAGCCGGGCGAAACCAAGCTGATTCCAACCGGCATCGCCATCCACCTGAATGATCCAGGCCTGGCCGCCATGCTGCTGCCGCGCTCCGGCCTGGGCCACAAGCACGGCATCGTGCTGGGCAATCTGGTGGGCCTGATCGACTCCGACTACCAGGGCCAGGTGTTCGTCTCGGTCTGGAACCGCGGCCAGGAGCCGTTCCGCCTGGAGCCGCTGGAACGCATCGCCCAGATGGTCATCGTGCCGGTGGTGCAGGTTGGCTTCAATATCGTGGACGACTTCGACGCGTCCGACCGCGGCGCCGGCGGCTTCGGCAGCACCGGCCGCGGCTGATTCAGCCCATTCTGAAAATAAAACCCGGCGCGGGCAGATGCCTGCGTCGGGTTTCTTTTTGCCGACAATCAGGGCAAAACGCTGATGCGGTTCAGCTTGGGCACCGCCACCACGGGCCTGGACTGCAAATAGCGCTGCATCACGTCCACATCCACCTCGCCCACCACGCGGTCGGTACCCTGCGCCAGCACCGTGAAGCCGTCGCCGCCGCCGCCGATGAAGTTGTTGACCTGCACCGTGTAGCGGGCCTTGGGATCAATCGGCACGCCATTGATGGTGATGCTCTTGATGTCCACCTTGCTGCCAACCGGCGCCGACTTGCTCCAGCTGTAGCTGAAACCGGACGAAACCTGCAGCATCTTGCCCCTGGCCGGATCGCTCCACTGCTGCTCCAGCAACTGATCGATCTGCTCGCCGGTCAGCTTCATCGTCAGCATGGTGTTGCCGAACGGCTGCACGGTGTAGATCTGCTTGTAGCTCACATTGCCATTGGCGTCCGGCACTAGGTCGGCGCGGATGCCGCCCGGATTCATGAAGGCCACCACGGCGCCTTGCTTGCTGCCGGCAGCTAGCTGAGAGTCGGCGATCACGTCTCCCAACGTCGTTTCGCCGGCGGCGTTGGCATTGCGGGTCAGGCTGCCGCCCAGCTTGCCAACCACCTCTTCAGCCTTTTTCGCCGAACGATTCAAGTAAAACTGCACCAGGTCGGTGATATTGGCCAGCGGCTTGATGTCCTGCGTCACCGGACGGTTCACCGCCTGGATCGAGCCGGGGACAAAGGTTTTGCTGACCGGGTCCAGCTTGAAGTCGATCTCGGTGAACAGCTGGCCGTAATTCTTGGCGCTGGTCACGCGGCGATCATCGATGACGCAGTTGTAGGCCTGGTGCGTGTGGCCGGTCACCACCAGCCCCACCGTCTTGTCCAGCTTCTTGACGATATCAACGATGGGGCCGGAAATGCCTTTGCAGTCGTCAAACGTGCCGGTCTGATAACCGCCCTCATGCACCACCACCACCGCCGCCGCCACGCCCTGGGCTTTCAGCTTGGGAATCAGCGCATTGACGGTATCGGCCTCGTCCTTGAAGCTCAGCCCCTGGATGCCGGCCGGGGACACGATATCGGGCGTGCCCTTCAGCGTCATGCCGATGAAGGCCACCGGGATATTGCCGTACTTTTTGATTTCATAGGCTGGAAACAGGGTGCTGCCATCCGGCCTCTGCACATTGGCCGCCAGGAAACGGAATTTGGCGCCGGCGAAACTGCCGCCATTCTGGCAGGTGGTATCGCCCGCGCCAGGCTTGCAACCGCCATTCTGCATGCGCAGCAACTCGTCCTGGCCGTCATCGAACTCATGATTGCCCACGGCGTTGATATCCAGGCCCAGCAAATTCATCGCTTCGATGGTGGGCTCGTCATGGAACATGCCGGACACCAAAGGGCTGGCGCCGATCAAATCGCCGGCCGACACGACCACCGTATTAGGCGACTTGTCGCGCAGCTGCTTGACCCAGGCTGCCAGGTAATCGACGCCGCCGGCGGGCGTCTTGACCGTCTTGCTCGGATCTTTCGGGTCCGGCAGCGCCAAGGTGCCGGGGGATTCCAGATTGCCATGGAAATCGTTGATGGCGACCATCTTGACGGCCACCGGCGCCGCGGCCGGCAACTGTTCGTTATTGCTTGCGCCAGTATGCCCGCTCACGGAAGAAGAGGAATCGGACATGCATCCGCCCAGCGCCAAAGCCAGGCTCAGGCACAGGGTCGTCGGAATGAATTTCATTGCCATGCTCCATTGTGTTTGTTGTGATCCGGCGCGCGCCGCTGCCACGGACATGCGCCAGGCCGTCAACATACACAATTGGCATGAAATTTAAATCAATAATCGCCAAACAGTGGCATTAAATTCCATATTTTTGCAAAAATACCAAAAGAAAACGCCGCGAGCGAGTCTCGCGGCGTTTGACTGCATCCCGGCTCAAGCCGGGACGAACCGGGCAAGCATCAAGCCAGCAGGTGGTTGTTCAGCTCGCGCATGCCGGCGGACAGCATCGCCAGATCCAGCGCGCTGAACGACTGCAGCTCGGCGAACATCTGGCCGCACACTTCCACGGCAGCCTGGCGCTTGACCAGCCACTGATCGGCGAAGCCAGCCGCCGCGGCGCTATCCTGCAGCGCCTGGCGAGCCAGATCGCGGTGCACGCGGTACAGATCGTCGCGCAGCGCCGAGCGGGCCAGCGACTGCCAGCGGTTGTCGCGCGGCAGGCTGGTGATGGCGTCGCGCAGCCAGTCCAGCTGCAGCGCCCGGCCCAGCTGGAAGTAGTTGGCCGCCACCTGCTCCAGCGCCAGCTTGCTGCCGTCGCTGATTTCGATGATGTCCATCAGCGGCACGGCGTACTCCAGACGCGCCAGCACCTGCTGCAGCGATTGCGGCAGCTTGGCGTGGGCGATCCGGGCTTCCAGCTCGGCCACGCCGGCATACTGCGCGGACGGCACCAGCTTGGGCAACTGGGCCAGCAGGCCTTGCACCTTGGCGGCGTACTGCTCGATCACCGCGTTGACGGAACCGAACGGACGCTTGTTGCGCAGCAGCCAGCGCGTCGCGCGCTCCACCAGCGTGCGCACCAGCACCATCAGCTGCATCTGCTGGTCGGCCGGCACCTTGTTGTCCAGCGCTTCGATCTGGCCCCACAGGCTTTCCGCGTCGAACACGCGGTTGGCGATCCACCAGGCGCGGGCGATGTCGGCCGCGGAGAACGGCGACTCTTCCTGCAGGCGGAACACGAAAGTGGTGCCCATGCGGTTGATGATCTGGTTGGCCAGCTGGTTGGAGATGATCTCGCGGCGCAGCTGATGCTGTTCCATCTGCTTGCCGAAGCGCTGCTGCAGCGGTTTCGGGAAGTAGTTGACCAGCACCGGCAGGAAGTCGCGGTCGTCCGGCAGGTCGGTGGCCAGGATGGCCTGATCCAGCGAAATCTTGCTATAGGCCAGCAGCACCGCGATCTCCGGCACGGTCAGGCCCTGGCGGGCCAGACGGCGTTCGTTGATCTGGGTTTCGGTCGGCAGGTACTCGATCTCGCGGTTCAGCTCGCCGGTCTTCTCCATGTGCGTGATCATGCGGGCATGGGTGGACAGCATGGAAGCCGCTTCCAGACGCTTGATCGCCAGCACCTGGGTTTGCAGCACGTTGTTGCGCAACACCAGATGGCCCACTTCCTCGGTCATCTCGGCCAACAGCTCATTGCGCTGCTTCAGCGTCATGTCGCCGGCCTGCATCACCGCGCCCAGCAGAATCTTGATGTTGACCTCGTGGTCGGAGCAATCGACGCCGGCCGAGTTGTCGATGGCGTCAGTGGCGATGCGTCCGCCAGCCAGCGCGAACTCCACGCGTCCCAGCTGGGTGCACGTCAGGTTGCCGCCCTCGGCCACCACGCGCGCCTGCAGCTGGTTGCCGTTGACGCGCACCGGGTCATTGGCGCGGTCGCGCGCGTCGGCATGGCTCTGCGTGGACGCCTTGATGTAGGTGCCGATGCCGCCGTTGTACAGCAGGTCGATCTTGGCTTTGAGGATCTCATGGATCAGCTCGTTCGGCGCCATGTGGTCCTTGTCGGTTTCCAGCCACGCCTTCACTTCCGGCGACAGCGGAATGGACTTGGCGCTGCGCTCGAAGATGCCGCCGCCCTTGGAGATCAGCTCGCGGTTGTAATCGGTCCAGCTGGAGCGCGGCAGGTTGAACAGGCGCGCGCGCTCGGCGAAGCTCTTCTTCGCGTCCGGCGTCGGATCCAGGAAGATGTGCAGGTGGTTGAACGCCGCCTTCAGGCAGATATGCTCGGACAGCAGCATGCCGTTGCCGAATACGTCGCCGGCCATGTCGCCGATGCCGATTACCGTGAAGTCCTGCTCCTGGGTATTGACGCCCAGGTGGCGGAAGTGGCGCTTCACCGACTCCCAGGCGCCGCGGGCGGTGATGCCCATGCCCTTGTGGTCGTAGCCGGCGGAACCGCCGGAGGCGAAAGCGTCGCCCAGCCAGAAGCCGTAGGCTTCGGAAATGCCGTTGGCGATGTCGGAGAAGGTTGCGGTGCCCTTGTCGGCCGCCACCACCAGGTACGGATCATCCGGGTCCAGCCGGCGCACGTCCTTCGGCGGCACGATCTGGCCGGTCACCAGATTGTCCGTCACGTCCAACAGCGCGGAGATGAAGATCTTGTAGCAGGCGATGCCCTCGGCCAGGAAAGCCTCGCGCTCGCTCGGCGCCGACAGCTGCTTGCCGACAAAACCGCCCTTGGAGCCCATCGGCACGATCACCGAGTTCTTCACCATCTGCGCCTTCACCAGGCCCAGCACCTCGGTGCGGAAGTCTTCCATCCGGTCAGACCAGCGCAGGCCGCCGCGCGCCACCTTGGAGCCGCGCAGGTGCACGCCTTCGACACGCGGGCTGTACACCCAGATTTCAAACAGCGGACGCGGCTGCGGCAGGAACGGAATCTGGTTCGATTCCAGTTTGAACGAGATGTAGGACTTGAACTCGCCGTCGGCGCCTTTCTGCCAGAAGTTGGTGCGGCGGGTGGCCAGGATCACGGCCAGGAAGCCGTTCAGGATGCGGTCTTCATCCAGATTGGCCACGCCGTCCAGCATGCCGCGCACGGCGGCCAGCAGCAGCTCGGCCTTCTCGTCGTCGAAGCCTGCCGGGTCCAAACGGGCGTAGAACAGTTCCACCAGGCTGCGGGTGATGGCCGGATAGTTGGCCACGCACTGCTCGATATAGGCTTGGCTGAAAGTCAGGCCGCCCTGGCGCAGATACTTGGCCAGCGCGCGGATCAGGGAGATTTCGCGCCAATCCAGGCCGGCCACCAGCGCCAGGCGGTTGAAGCCGTCGTTTTCGCAGCGCTTGGCGAAGACTTGGGACAGCAGCTCCTGGAAGTCGTGTTGCACCTGGTCCTGCGACATCTGCTCGCCAAAACTGCCGATATCGAGGCCAAAGTCGCTGATCCACACCAGGCTGCCATCGACGCGCTTGACGCAGTACGGGTGCTCATCGCGCACCTTGACGCCCATGTTTTCCAGAATCGGCAGGCTGGCCGACAGGCCCAGCGGTTCTGCCTCGCGGAACAGCTTCAGATTGAAGGCCGCGCCAGTGCGGTGGAAGGGGCGGTACAGCTTCATGGCTAACGGCTGCTCGGCGCTCAGCGCCTCCAGTTGCTGGATGTCCAGCACGGCGTTGCGCACCGCGAATTCCTCGCGGTAGGCCACCGGAAAACCTTCCTTGTAGCGATTGAACAAGCCGTTGCCGCGCTCTTCGCCATAGGCCTCCACCAGTTGCTGGTGCAGCTCCTCCACCCAGCCGCGCACCAGACGGGCGATTTCGGCTTCGATATCGCCCTCATGGAATTCCGGCAGTTTGGACGCATTGGTGCGGATGATGTAGTGAACGCGGGCCAGGGTGCCGTCGCCGATCTGCACGCTGAACTCTGCGCTGGCGCCGTCGAAAGCGTTCATCAGCACTTTTTCGATCTTCAGCCGCACTTCGGTGCTGAAGCTGTCGCGCGGGACATACACCAGGCAGCTGACATAGCGATGGTAGCGGTCGGCGCGCACGAACAGGCGCACGCGCGGGCGTTCCTGCAGGCTGACGATGCCCTCGGCAATCGGGCCAAGCACTTCGGCCGGAATTTCGAACAATTCGTCGCGCGGGTAGCTTTCCAGCACGAAGCCGAGCGTCTTGGACTTGTAGCTGTCATCGACGAAGTCGCAGCTTTTGACCACGCTGGCCACCTTCTGGCGCAGGATGGGCACGTCCTTCGGCGACGTCTGATAGGCGCTGGCGGTGTAAAGGCCGAGGAAGCGGCGTTCGCCTATCACTTCGCCCTTGTCGTTGAAGCGCTTGATGCCGACGAAGTCGACATAGGCCGGACGGTGGATGATGGAGCGGGTTTGCGATTTGTTCAGGATGATCAGCTGCGGCAGGTGCGCCAGTTCGCGCAATTCCTGCGGCAGCTGTTCGAAGCTGGCGGAATACTCTTTGTCGCCCTGATCCTGCAGGATGCCCAGGCCGGAATCCTTGACGATGCGCAGGCTGTCCTTGCCGTCGCGCTTGACCAGGTCGTAGTCGCAATAACCCATGAACAGGAAATTGCGCTCGGCCATCCACTCCAGGAAAGCCACGGCCTCTTTGGCTTCGGCCGCGCGTTCGCCCTTCAGCTTGGACAAGTCCTTGCTGATGCCGGCGAGCATTTCGCGCATCTTGGGTTCGTCGCGCACCACCAGGCGGATATCGGCCAGCACGCGCTTCAGCTCGGCTTCCAGCTTGGCCAGCAGCGCGGCGTCGCTGATGCGGTCGATCTGCACGTGGATGAACGACTCCAACGGCAGACTGCGGTCTTCGGTGCGCTTGACGGCGCTCATCACGCCGCTCTTGTCGCGGGCCACCGACAGCACCGGATGCACCAACAGGTGCAGATTGAGGTTATAGCGCGACAGCAGCATGGTGATCGAGTCGATCAGGAACGGCATGTCGTCGTTCACCACTTCGATCACCGTGTGGGTGCTTTGCCAGCCGTCGCGTTCGAAATCGGGGTTGTAGATGCGGCACTTGACCTGGCCGGCAGAGCGCTTGCCGGCGAACTCGTAATGCGCCATTGCGGCACCGAACAGGTCGAGCGAGGAGAACTGCCGCAGGTCGGCGTGTTCAGTCTCTTCGAAGTAGCTCGGGAAGAAGGCGGCGAGTTGTTGGGTCTCCTGGGAAGAAAGCTTGCTCTCGGCTACAGCCTGGATATCTGCGATCAGGCTGGCCAGTTCAGTCTTGTTGGTAAGCGACATTTAGCTTCTCTTGTTGTGAGCAGGGAGGTTGTCGGGGCATTGTAGATAGCGGCACCCATACCGGATTTCCTGAATGCGACATCGGCTTACATAAAACGCGCAAGCCGTATTCCGCCGGCAACAACACGGGGGCATAAGCAGGCCGGAAATCCAGGCCATACATTACAGCAAAGCGACGGCCAGTTACACAAAGACCATCGCACCGCGCATTGTAGCCAATCAGGAAAAACATTCATAACCTATTGATTTTTATGATATTTCCATTTTTTTGGAAAAGTAAGGTAGAATGTGCGCACTTGCTTATGGGGATTGACCAATTCCGCCACTTGTTGTTCACAAGCGCGGCAGATAAAGGCCAGCCAGCAAGACAAGACGACCCGGATCGGAACAATAACGTCGGCTCCGCTGCGGGGTTTACAAGCCAGTCGTCGCGCAGGCGCCTGCCGACGGCCAAAATAAGAGAAGTAGAAGCAACATCATGAAAAAAGCCCTGATTGCAAGCGCCAGCTTCGCCCTGATCGCCTCCCTGTCCGCCCAAGCGGAAACCGTCCGCTTCGGCATCGACCTCAACTACCCGCCGTTCTCCAAGCAAGGCGCCGACGGCAAGCCGCAGGGCTTCGACATCGACATGGCCTACGCGCTGTGCAAGGAAATGAAAGTCACCTGCCAGATCGTGCCGCAAGACTGGGACGGCTTGATCCCGGCGCTGAACGCCAACAAGTTCGACGCCATCATCTCCTCGATGCAGATCACCCCGGAACGCCAAAAGGCAGTGGACTTCACCGGCAAATACTACAACATCGCCAGCCGCCTGGTGGCCAAGGATGGCACCAAGGTAGACGCCGCCAGCTTCAAGGGCAAGAAAATCGGCGTGCTGCGCGCCTCCACCCAGGAAAAATTCGCCAAGGACTTCTGGGGCAAGAACGGCGCCACCATCGTGCCGTACGCCAAGTCGCCTGAATCGTTCCTGGACCTGAAGTCCGGCCGCGTCGATGCCGTGTTCGTGGACGGCGCCGTGGGCGAAGGCGAATTCCTGAAGACGCCGCAAGGCAAGGGCTATGCCTTCGTCGGCCCGAACTACTCCGACGTCAAGTACTTCGGCCTGGGCGCCGGCATTGCCGTGAAGAAGGGCAACAAGGCCCTGCTCGACCGCCTGAACAAGGCCATCGAGGCCGTGCGCAAGGACGGCAGCTACAAGAAGGTTGAGGAAAAGTACTTCAGCTTCGACGTCTACGGCGGCTAATCCCCGCTCCCAGGCAGGCGCGCGGCGCGCGCCTGCTCCCGCAATCCCCTCTTCCGAGATTGCCCATGTTTTTGCAAGGTTACCTTCCCAGCATCCTGGAAGGCACGGTGCTGACGCTGAAGCTGGCCGGCTCCGCGCTGGCCGTTTCCGTCGCGCTCGGCCTCATCGGCGCGCTGTTCAAATCCACCTCGTCGCGCGCGTTGACGCTGCTCGCCGAATGCTATTCCACCGTGGTGCGCGGCATTCCCGATCTGGTGTGGATGTTCCTGCTGTTTTTCGGCGCGCAGATGGCGCTCAACGACATCTGCGGCCATTTCGGCTGGCAAGCGCCCGATATCGACCCGTTCATCGCCGGCGTCGCCACCCTAGGCTTCATTTTCGGCGCGTACATGACCGAAACCTTCCGCGGCGCGATGATGGCGGTGCACAAGGGTCAGATGGAAGCCGGCCTGGCTTACGGGATGTCACCGCTGCGCGTGTTCTTCCGCATCCAGTTGCCGCAGATGGTGCGCTATGCCCTGCCCAGCTTCTCCAACAACTGGCTGGTGCTGGTCAAATCCACCGCCCTGGTATCCGTCATCGGCCTCAATGATGTGATGTACCGGGCCGACGCCGCCAAATCGGCCACCCAGCAGCCGTTCGACGTCTATATCGTCGTCGGCGCGTTGTTCCTCTGCATTACCGGCGTGTCCAATCTGCTCTTGCACTGGACAGAAAAACGCTACTCGATGGGCACCAAGGAGAGCGGGCTGTGATCGATCCGAAACTGATTATCGAACGCTTGCCGGAATTCTTCGGCGCGCACGACGGCGGCCCCATGCTGTCGTCGACCGACGGCCTGATCATGACGCTGCAGTTGCTGGGCCTGTCGCTGCTTTTGGGCCTGATGCTGGCCATCCCGCTAGCCGTGGCGCGCACGGCGAAAAACCGCGCGCTGTCCGGCGCCGTCTGGCTGTTCGGCTACGTCTTCCGCGGCACGCCGCTCTTGGTGCAGCTGTTCATCATCTATTACGGCCTGGCGCAGTTTGACTGGATACGCGATAGTTGGGCCTGGCAATACCTGCAAAACGCCTATGTCTGCGCCATCCTGGCCTTCACGCTGAACACCGCGGCCTATACCACGGAAATCATCGCCGGCCAGATCCGCAATACCCATTGGGGCGAAATCGAAGCCGCCCGCTCGGTCGGCATGAGCCAGTGGCTGATGCTGCGGCGCATTGTGCTGCCGTCGGCGCTGCGGCGCGCGCTGCCGGCCTACAGCAACGAGGTGATCATGATGCTGCAGAGCACCGCCATCGCCGGCCTGGTGACGCTGGCCGACCTGACCGGCGTGGCGCGCCGCATCTACAGCGAAAGCTATATGCCGTTCGAGCCGTTTTTCACCGCAGCCGTGATCTATCTGGCGCTGACCTTTGCCCTGGTCTGGCTGATGAAGCGCGCGGAGCGGCGCTATCTGGCTTTTCTGGGTCCGAGAAAGCAATAAGCCGCTGGTGAGAATTCCGCTGCCCGGCGTTTGAAATAAATCGTACAATGCAGGCAAGACAAGCCGCCATGCCAGGCTCCCTGACATGGCGGTATTTTTGCCAACCTTACCTGCCGCTCAGACATGGCTCACACGCCTCAAACCGCCAAACCGTTGCGCTTCGGCTTCTTGCTGCTTCCCCACGCCTCGATGGCTGATTTCGCCAGCGCCTCCGAGGTGCTCAACCACGCCAATCTGCTCGCGGAGAAAAAGCTTTACGAAACCCTGCTGCTATCGTTGGATGGCGGCCAAGTACAGCTCTCCAACGGCATCAAGCTGGCGGTGGACCTGCCGCTGTCGTACGCGCCGAAACTGGATTATCTGGTGATTCTGGCCGACGAGATCGGCAGCGATTTCGCGCTGGAGGAACTGAGCAAGGGCATGTCCAGCATCAACGCCGACAAGATGACGCTGGCCGGCATCGGCTGCGGCAGCTATTGGCTCGCACGGGCGGGCCTCCTTGCTGGGCAGCGCGCCACGATACACTGGCGCGAAATCGCGCGGCTGACTGAAGAGTTTCCCGATGTGATCGTAACGTCCAATCTGTACGAAAGCGAGGGGCGCTGCCTCAGCTGCGCTGGCGGGGCGGCTACCTTTGATTTCATGCTGGACCTGGTTGGCAGGCAACAGGGACATGAGTTCATCGCCCAGTTGTCCGAGCTGTTCAGCATGGAGCGCATCCGCCCCGGCAACGAGCGCCAGCGCATTCCGCTGGCCACCCGCATCGGCGGCAGCCAGCCCAAGCTGACCGAGGCGGTCAGCCTGATGGAAGCCAATATCGAAGAACCGCTGTCCACCGACGACATCGCCTACTATGTCGGCGTCTCCCGACGCCAATTGGAGCGGCTGTTCAAGCAATACCTGGGCACCGTGCCGTCCAAATACTATCTGGAGCTGCGCTTGAGCCGGGCGCGCCAATTGCTGCTGCAGACCAGCAAATCCATCGTGCAGATCGGGCTGGCTTGCGGCTTCTCCAGCGGGCCGCACTTCTCCAGCACCTATCGCAACCATTTCAACATCACGCCGCGCGAAGAGCGCGCGCAGCGCACTCAGATCGGCAACCGCGCTAGCTGAGTTGGCGCTCAGCCTGCAAGGCCAACGGCAGCTCGATGCGGAAGCAGGCGCCGCTGGCCGGAATATTTTCCGCCGAGATCAAGCCGCCGTATTGCTCCACGATGGTCTGGCAGATCGACAAGCCCAGGCCCATGCCGTGCGGCTTGGTCGAAAAGAACGGATGGAACAACACTTCCAACAAGTCCGGCGTAATGCCGCGCCCGGTATCGCGCACCTCTAGAATGCCCTTCTTGCCTTCGCGGCGGGTGTGGACGATGACATGGCGCTTCAAGGCCGGCTCGTCTTTCAAGGCATCCATGGCATTGGACAGCAGGTTCAACACCACCTGCTCCAGCTGGATGCTGTCCGCCATCACCGGAATCGAATAGCCCGATAGCAGCTGAACCACTTCAATGCCGCGCTCCCGCAGATCGTACTCCGCCAGAAACATGCAGTTGCCCACCACCTGATTGACGTCGATCAGCCGCGTTTCGATGGCGCGCTTGCTGACCAGCGCGCGCAGCCGCTTGATGATCTCTCCGGCGCGCCCGGCCTGCGCCACCGCCAGCTTCAAAGCGGAGTTGACCTGCGGCGGTGCGTCTTCCACCCCCTCCAGCAACTGGATGGCGGCCTGGCAGTAGTTGGAGATCGCCGTCAATGGCTGATTCAGCTCATGGGCGATGCCGGACGCCATCTCGCCCATGGTATGCAGCCGCGCCACATGCGACAGCTTCTCCAGATGCTCCTTGACCCGAGTCTCGCTGGCCTCCAGCGCTGCCGCGGTCCTTTGCCGCAACGGCCCCATATCGCGCAGCGCGCACACCACGCCTATCTGCACCCCGTCCCGCGACATCAACGGCGCGATGCCGCCTTCCACCGAATGCACCTTGCCGCGCGCCGTGGTCAGCTGCATGCGCTCCGCCAGCTCCACAGCCTGCCCGGTCCGGAAACACTCGCTGATAGGATCCTCGGAAAACTCCGCGGCCAACTCGCCCATCAAGCGGAATACTTCATGGCATGGCAGGCCAAGCACCTCATCGGCAGGCATCTCCACCAGTTGCAGCGCCATCGGATTAGCCATCTCGATCCGACGATCCTGCCGCAGAATCACCACGCCATCGTGTATCGCATTCAAGGTCACAGACGCGCGCTCGCTCTGCAGGAACAGCTCCTCATCGGCCTGGCTGCGCTCTCGGCGCAAGGCGACACGCTGGGAATAAATCAGCGCCGCAGCGGACAACAGCAAGGCAATGAAAACTTCCCTGAGCAACAGCGGCAGCAGCGCCAGATCATTGAGACGGATATCCTGCTCGACGCCGAGAACAAAAGGCTGCGCCTCGCTGTTCAGCGGCAAACGCAGCGTCAAGCGCGTTATCTTGGGCCACCAATCATGATCCCCATCCCGATGCAAGCGCTGGTACAGCGGCTCGCCCCCCGCGCGGCCATCCCGCGGCAGCAAGGACAAGTCCAAGCCGGCAGGCAAGGCCTGGTCTTCAGGCAACTGCAGCAGGCGGTCGCAAAACACCACCAAAGCCACCACGCCGGCAAGATCGCGGCCGCGGCCCTGACGCGCCTCCCCAGCCGACTCTCGATACAGCGATTGCATCAGCAGATAGGCGCGACCGCCACCGTCATACAATTCGAAAGGACGAGACGAAACCTTCTGCCCGCTTGCCACCGCCCGTTTCAACTCCGCGGAAAAATGCGGATCGCCCAGCATGTCATAACCGTAGACCGGGCTGAAAGCCGGCAGATCCGGCTCGATCATGGATACGATCAGCGCCTGCGGCCTGGCCGGAGCGGGCTGCCAATTGCGCTTACCCTCCGCGCCGTAGTCGCGGATGTAAAAAGTTTCCCCGAACCGCTCCCCCATGTTGCGCAGAAACTCGGCGCGCGCCTCCTGCGTGACATTCTGCAGAAACTGAATGGCGTACAACTGCTGATAGCGCGGCAACATTTCCCGCGCAAAGGCGCTGAGCGCAGGCGCGTCCAACTGCTCATGAGAAATGAGCAGCGCATTGATCGCGGACAACACGGACTCGTTCTGGTCAAGCCTGCGCGCGACGCCCGCGTAGGCTTGGTGAGCCGCTTGCTCGAAACTGTCCTGCAGACGGCGGTACTCACCGCTCCCCCACTGGGCCAATACCCACAAGCTGCTAAGCAACCAGAGCGCGCCAAACAGAAGCCACTCGCGACCTTTGAATTTACTCAAGACCCGCCCCGAAATTCATATGACATCATGAATGATATGCTTTGCATAAAACATTCGCCGGGCATTTTCACAAAAAGGCGCCATATTCGCAACGCAACCCTAACCGACAGCACAGGCACACTTTCTGCGCCAATCAGACCCGCATCAACAGCAAAGCCCCGGCAGTGGCTGTCGGGGCGGGTTTCGCGCATTCGGCACGCAAAAGCACAAAGCCCAGCTCGTGTGAGCTGGGCTTTGTCGTATGGGGCGTCTGGCGGTGTCCTACTTTCACATGGCGAATGCCACACTATCATCGGCGCTAAGGCGTTTCACGATCCTGTTCGGGATGGGAAGGCGTGGGACCACCTCGCTAAGGCCACCAGACATAAACTT
>NZ_JAELTR010000109.1:0-4606 GCF_016428945.1 Chromobacterium sp. ASV23 | reverse complement strand
AGCCGATCGATCCGTCTGCCAAGCCGGTGGTGAAGGCATTGAAGGTCAAGGGTCCGCTCGAAGTGGGCAAGGACCTGACCGGTACTTACCAGTTTGATGCCAACAACGGCAACGGTACCGACAAGTCGACGTTTGCCTGGGGCGAGAAGGGCAAGACCGATGCGGCCAAGGGTGAAGTGATTGCCCAGTCGGGCGTCGTGCCGGCGCACACCATCGTGGCGGCGGATGCCGGCAAGGTGCTGGAAGTGGGCGTGCAGGCGAAGAACGGGGCCAATGCGGTGGGTAACACCGTCAAGGTGGCGACCGATGGTTCGATGTCTGAGAACGAAGGCGGCGGCAACGAAACCGAGGGCGGCGACAACGGCAAGCCGCTCGATCCGAATGCCAAGCCGCAGGCGCGGAACCTGACCATCAGCGGCAAGGCTGAGGAAGGCGAGACGTTGAATGCCAGCTACCAGTTCATGGCTAACGGCGGCAATAGTACCGACAAGTCGGTCTATGCCTGGGGAACAAAGGGCAGCACGGCGGCAGTGGTGGCGCCGGCCGGAGGCGGCAACCTAGTGCCAAGCAGCGGCAAAGTGCAGGCCTATAAGCTGGGTTCGGCCGACCTGGGCAAAATCATGGAGGTTTCGGTGAAGCCGGTTAATGGCCTGGGCGTCAGCGGCAGCACGGCGACTCAGTTCATGAGCGAGGCGGTGAAGCCCAACGTGGATACCGATGCGCCGGTATTGAACGTACCGGATATTGGAGATTTCGTATTGATGTCGAAAAAGGACGATAGCAAGAGACAGAACTGGTCCGGAGCGGACAAACTATGTAAAGACAGCGGTATGCGCTTGCCAACAAAAGACGAGCTAGTGAGCCTGTACAAGCGCTATCCGGGTAATGCCATCAACACTGTTTACGGTTGGCCGACGGGCGGTACCAGCGGTGGCAACAGCGGCTACTGGTCGTCCACGCCCAACGACCGCGGCGGCCACTACCACGTCTACCTGGACAACGGCAACGTCTACGGCAGCACCGACAGCTACATCACTCGTCTGGCGTGTGTCCGCTAGAACTTGATTCTTGTTTCTTGATACTTTGTTTTCCCGCCGGGCGTGAGCCTGGCGGGGCTTTGGGGAGAACGATGGGTTTGCAATGGAGTGAGCGTTTGGCCGTACAGCAGCACGATAGCGGCATCGTGTTGTTTCGTGAAGGTTTGTTTGCTCGGATGTATGAGGTAGGCGCGTGGCGTTTTGTTCGCCAAGTGCGGCCATTGAAAATCTCGGTGCGGCGGATCACGGCATGGCAGCGGCGCGGCGGCTGGCCGCTGGGGCCAGGCCATGCGGCAAGGAAAGGAAGGACAGCATGAGGCGGCAAACGGAGAACATGACGCGTCGGCGGCCGGCGCGGCGGTTTATGGTGCTGGCGCTGTGCGCTAGCATGATGGGTGTGGCGGCCGCGCCGGCGCAGGCGGAGGCCAAGCCGCATTTATTGTTTCATATGGGAGTGGGCGCCAATGGCCAGTTTGTGGTGAAGGGCACCATCCAGAACCAGGGCGACCAGCCGGTGGACCATGGTTATGTGGTGGTGTCCATGCGCGATGCGGCCTGCCATCCGCTGGGCGACCGCCTGCAGGCGTTTGGCCCGGTGGCGCCGGGCCAGAAGCTGGGGTTTGAGGTGCCGGTGGACGGCAAGCTGGCTGGCTACCGCCTGACCGCCTTCAAGGCGTTTGACGATATGGGCTTTGAGCTGCCGGCCAGCGATGATACGTCCAGGATCATCCAGGCGCGGGAGGCGGAGGAACGCAAGGCCTGCAGCCTGGCGCGGGACGGGCGGAACCATTGAGCCTATGGTAGTGGAAGGGGCTTGGCTGGGCGCGGTGATGAAAAGGTATCCTGAGATGGATGTGTCGGAACTGAAGGTGTTGGTGGTGGATGATCACCCGGTGGAGCGCGAGCATGTCCGGCGTTTGTTGCGCAAGGCCGGCATTGCCCAGCCGCGCCTGCATCCCAGCCCGCGCGCTGCCGTGGATTGCTGCTGCCGCGACGCCGCGGACCTGGTGATTTGCGACATCATGATGCCGGGCGGCGGCGGCAGCGAGCTGGTATTGCTGCTGCGCGAACGTTTCCTCAACGGCCAATTGGCCCGGCTGCCGGTGCTGGCCTGGTTGAGCTCTGTGGACAGCGTCATGTTGTTTTCCCATATGCGCATGGCGCAGGAGGCGGGGTTTGACTGCGTCAAGGTGATGTGCAAGCCCCTGCGCTTGCCGGAGTGCCAGGACACGCTGAGCGAGACGGTGGCCATCCTGCACGCCGGCGGTTTGCCGCGCGCCGCCCGCCCGGAGGCCCCGATTGATGCCGACACGGTGCGCGCCGCGCTGTTGCACAGCGATGAGTTTGAGCCGTGGTTTCAGCCGCAACTGAGCCTGGACGACGGCCGCTGCCAGGGCGCGGAAGCCTTGATCCGCTGGGTGCGCCCCGGCGTGGGCGTTTTGCCGCCATCGCGCTTCATCTCTTTGATTTCGGAACTGGGCCTTGAGGAGACCTTGTTCTTCCGCGTGGTGGAACAGGTGGCCGCCATGCAGCACCGCTTGCTGGCTGGCGGCATACAGCTGCCGATTTCGGTCAATGCTTCGGCAACGGTGTTGTCCGATCCGCAATTGCCGCAGCGGCTGGAGCGCTGCTGGCGCGAAGCCGGCCTGGCGCCGGCGCTGTTGAAGGTGGAGTTGACGGAAAATGTGCATATAGAGCACAGCGTGGAGCTGATGGTGGTATTGAACCGCTTGCGCGCCTGCGGCTTTGGATTGGCGATTGACGATTACGGCGTAGGCATTTCCACCTTGCGGATTCTGGCGGATATTCCGTTTACCGAGCTGAAGCTGGACCGCAGCTTTGTGCAGAACATGCAGAGCTCCGATGTGTGCCGGGAGCTGGTGCGTTCCGCCATCGAGCTGGGCCAGCGGCTGGGCATGACCGTGGTGGCCGAAGGCGTGGAAAATGAGGCGCAGCAAAGCATGCTGCAGGCCATAGGCTGCGTGGTGGGCCAGGGTTATGGCCTGTACCGGCCGATGCGAGGAGAGGAGTTGCTGGATTTGCTGCAATCGAATGCGGCATTGACCCGCGTTGCGGACAGGCAAGAGGCGAAAGGTAGGGGATGAGCAAGATCAAGCTGATGCTGCTGGATGATCACGATGTGGTGCGGGCCGGTTTTATGTTTTTTCTTTCCAAGCTGGACGATGTGGAGGTGCTGGGCAGCTTTGGCAGGGTGGCGGATCTGATCGCCGCCATGCGCGCGCAAGCGCCCGATGTGGTGTTGCTGGACTACGCGCTGGGCAAGGACGAGGTGGACGGTTTATTGCTGGTGCAGAGCCTGTGCGCGCGCTTCCCTTCCTGCCGGGTGTTGATTGTGTCGGCGCTGGATGTGCCGGCGGCCAAGCCGGTGCTGCAGCGCGCCGGCGCCCAGGGCTTTATCAACAAGTCCGCGTCCACCATGGACATCACCAAAGCCATACGCCTGGTGGCGTATGGCTATCAGTCCTGGCCGGACGACTTGCCCGGAGAGGGCGCGGACGATGCGGCGCCCATGCCTGGCGGATTTGGCATGGACGCTTTGCTGGCCAAGCTGTCTCCACGGGAGCGGGAGGTGATCCGTTGCTATCTGGATGGCATGTCGGTGTCGGAGATTGCGCAGAAGTTTGCCCGCAGCGTGAAGACCATCAGCACCCAAAAACAGGCGGCATTTGAGAAGCTGGGCATCAAATCAGACCGTGAGTTGTTTATGTTGAAGAATGACGTATAAGTCCTTTGCCAAACGCAAATAGAAAAGCCGGGTTAGCCCGGCTTTTTCTTTTTTTGTTTTAGGAAATATCTGCCCGGCAGGCTACGGCTATTTAAGAAGTGTCCGATTGCGCCAAATGGCGCCTGCTGCTGACAATGGCTGTGTACCGTTTGTCAAGTGGCAAACTTGTGATTGGATTGAATGTTTAGAAGGGTAGATATGATCTCTAAAAAATGGAAGCCGTCCACTGCGCATGGAAAAAAACTGTTGTTGGCGATGATGGTGGCCGGCGGTTTGGCCACCGGCTGCGCCAGCCCTCAGACCGGCCAGAATAAGGCTAGCGCTCATGCGGTTTCGGATAAGCAGCAAATCAATGCCGCCACCAAAGAAGTGCTGGATCGACTGTATGAGCAGACGCCAGAAGCTAAACAGATTGTATCCAAGGCTAAGGGCGTATTGGTGTTTCCCAAGGTGTTGGCCGCTGGCCTGATGGTGGGGGGCGAATATGGCCGCGGCGTGTTGAAAGTGAAAGGTCAGCCTCATAGCTATTACAGCACGATGACGGCATCGGTGGGTTTTCAAGCCGGTGCGCAATCCAAAGCCCAGGTGATCTTGTTCATGACGGATGAGGCGCTGAAAAACTTTCAAGAAAGCAAGGGTTGGACGGTAGGGGTGGATGCTTCCGTCGCTTTGATGAAAAAGGGCACTAACGGCCATATGGATTTGCGGCAAATGACCAAGCCGGTGCTGGGTTTTGTGATGACCAATGGCGGTCACTTATACACATCTGACGCTGCCGACGACAGCACGGAGGTGTAGGTAGGGGGGGGGGGGGGGGAGTGGG
>NZ_JAELTR010000108.1:0-4703 GCF_016428945.1 Chromobacterium sp. ASV23 | reverse complement strand
TACCGAAACTGTGCGTGACTTTGTCAAGATGGCCTTCCAGGCTGCCGGCATTCAACTGGAGTTCCGTGGCGAAGCCGAAAACGAAGTGGCCATTGATACCGCCAGCGGCAAGACCGTGGTTCGCGTCAATCCCAAGTTCTACCGTCCTGCAGAAGTTGACCTGTTGATCGGTAATCCGGAAAAAGCTTTCCTCAAGCTGGACTGGAAGCCGAAAACGACGCTGGAGCAACTGTGCCAGATGATGGTAGAGGCTGACATCCGTCGTAACGAGGCTGGTTTCTCCTTCTAAAGGTATAAATGGCTGCAGCCATTTGCCTGCGGTTTCAATCGGGCGGCTTGGCCGCCCGAACTATTACCAGTGCCAGCACCCCATCGGCTGCTGGTGAGAGGAGTAAAAGCATGAAGCGGATTTTGATTACCGGTGCCGAAGGCTTTACCGGACGTTTTCTGGCGCAGGCCTTCAAGACGCAAGGTTATGAAGTACATGGTCTGTGCCGCCAGGTCAAGCCCGATGGCATTGACGGAGTAGATGTGGTACATGTGGCGGACCTTGCAGACAAAGCGGCGTTGCAATTGGCAGTAAATCAGGCCAAAGCCGACAAGGTAGCCCACCTGGCTGCCATTGCCTTCGTGCCACATGGCAATGCCGACGCAATCTACCAGACCAATGTACAAGGCAGCCGCAATCTACTGGAAGCACTTAGCTTGTGCCCGCACCAGCCGGAGGCCGTTTTGCTGGCCAGCAGCGCCCACGTTTATGGCAATGCAGTTGAAGGCACGCTAGATGAAAGCACTCCGCTGGCACCAGCCAGCGACTATGCGGTAAGCAAATTGAGCATGGAATTTGTGGCAAAGCTGTATCAGACACGCCTGCCGCTGATTCTGGTGCGCCCATTCAATTACACCGGCGTGGGTCAGGATGAAAATTATCTGATTCCCAAGATAGTTAGCCACGCCCGTCGCCGTGCGCCAGTAATAGAACTGGGCAACCTGGATGTGGCTCGCGATTTTTCTGATGTACGGATGGTGGTCAGCTGCTACCGACAACTGCTGGAAAACCCTGCAGCGATTAACCAAACCTTCAATGTTTGCTCCGGTGAATCCTGGACACTGCAGCAGGTGCTGGATATGGTGCGCGATATTTCCGGACACAACTTTGAAATCAAGGTCAACCCGGCCTTTGTCCGCCAGAACGACGTCAAGATTCTACAAGGTGATCGTACCCGACTGGACAGGACAATAGGCACGTCGCAACGCATTGCCTTGCGCGATACCTTGCGCTGGATGCTGGAGCGCTGAACTTGAAACTGGTTCTGTCGGTGGAGGCACTAACGCCATCGCTTTCCGGCATTGGCCGTTACACCTGGGAGCTATGCCAGCGTTTGCCGCATCACGAGCAGCTTAGGCAGGTCAAATTCCAGCGCGCTGGCCTGGAAATCAAGCAGCCTGCCCGCCTGCTGCAAGCTGGCGGAGAAGAACAAACAGTGCCCGCCAAGGTACGCTTGCCACGCTGGGCCAGAAACTGGTTGCAAGCACGAGCCAACCGCGAGTGCGTGTTTCATGGCCCCAATTTTTTCCTGCCGCCGCAGGTAGAGCGCGGCGTCATTACCGTGCATGACCTGTCGGTTTTCAAATATCCGGAAACGCATCCGCTGGAGCGTATCAAGGATTTTGAACGCAATTTCACCCGCTCTGTCCTGCAGGCCGCACACATCATTACCGACTCGTCCACAACAAGAGACGAGGTGATGGCCTTTACCGGCCTGTCTGCCAGCCAGGTAACAGCGATTCCACTTGGGGTTGCCGCGGTCTTCAGCCCCAGAGCACCGGACGTTTTACAAGCGTCACTTGGCCAATACGGACTGACTTGTGCGGGTTATGGTTTGTGTGTTTCCACGATTGAGCCGCGTAAAAAAATTGCCGAATTGTTAGCCGCATGGCGCCTGCTACCCTCCCCCATCCGCAATCAATACCCTCTGGTGGTGATTGGCGGTCAGGGCTGGCGCAATGATGCCATCAAGGCCGCCATCGCGCAGGGCGAAACGGAGGGCTGGGTAAAGTATCTTGGATTTGTACCTGAAGCGGATTTGCCTTTGCTCTACGCCGGTGCCCGTACCTTTTTTTACCCATCAAGCTATGAAGGCTTCGGCTTACCGCCTGTAGAGGCGATGGCCAGCGGTGTGCCGGTTTTGGTGGCCAACCGCTCTTGCCTACCAGAAATCACGCAAGGGGCAGCCATGCTGGTTGATCCTGATGATGTAAACGCCTTTGCATTAATGATCGAGCAAAGCCTGACAGACTCCACATGGCGTTACCAGGCTGTTGAGTCCGGCTTGCAAGTTGCATCGTCCTACTCGTGGCAGCGCTGCATCGATAGCACCATAAAGGTGTATCAAAAAATAATGAACGGCTAGCCCGTCTATTTATCAAGAAAGAAAATAATGGCTTTAAAGAATATGCAGTTTATTTTCCCGACCCGGTTGCTATTGCTTTCATCGCTACTTTCCCTGTCGGCTTGTAGTGCCATTCCATTGCCTTCCTCCGGCCCCAGTGCAGGCCAGATCCAACAATTGGCATCCGATACTGCAGATGCAAGGATCCCAGTGATTGAAGTTAATGGCGACGTGACACGCCGGTTGCAACGGGGCCAGCGCCGCAGCTTGTTCTCAGAAGCTCTGGGCAATACAAAGGTGGCCAGTTATTCGGTAGGTGCTGGCGATGTGCTGGAAATTTCCATCTGGGAGGCACCGCCAGCCAGTCTGTTTGGAGGCAGTACACTAGATACCAAGGCTGCGATTTCTACCTCCCGTTCCGTTGCCCTACCAGAACAGATGGTCAATAGCGCCGGCAACATCAACGTGCCTTTTGCCGGCATGATCAAGGCTTCAGGCCGTTCACCACAAGAAATCGAAGCGGAAATCGTGCAAAAACTCAAGGGCAAAGCCAATCAGCCGCAGGCCATGGTGCGGGTGCTGCGCAATGCCACATCAAATGTGACAATTGTGGGCGAAGTAGCCAATAGCATAAGGATGCCACTGACAGCGAAAGGTGAGCGTTTGCTGGATGCGCTGGCCGCAGCGGGCGGCGTGCGCCAACCAGTGAGCAAGATGACCTTGCAGATTACCAGGGGCAGCAAAGTGCAAGCATTGCCGCTAGAAACCATCATTCAAGACCCACGGCAAAATATCGTCTTGCAAGCAGGAGATGTCATCACTGCCTTGCATCAACCATTAAGCCTGACGGTGCTTGGCGCCGCAGGGAAAAATGAAGAACAAAACTTTGAGACCCAAGGTATCACGCTAGGCCAAGCATTAGCTCGGGCTGGAGGACTGCAGGACTCGAGAGCTGATGCGAAAGGCGTTTTTGTATTCCGCTTTGAAGACCCGGCAGTACTAGATAGAAAAACAGATAAATCCCTTCAAGTTAACGAAGATGGCAAAGTACCCGTAGTATATCAGGTTGATCTGAAAGATCCGGCCATGTTCTTTGTTGCGCAAAAATTCCCTATGCAAAACAAAGACGTCTTGTATGTCTCAAACGCGCCAGCTGCCGAATTGCAAAAGTTCCTAAACATCTTGTCTTCTATTGTCTATCCATTAGACACCGTGCGTAATTTCGGTAGATAACACTCTTTTATGATACACCGCGATATTTTGATCGATGTCAGTCGGCTGCTATGGCGGATGCACAGCGGTCGACTGCCCACCGGCGTAGACCGCGTGTGTCTAGCCTATGTCGAGCATTATAGGAATCGTGCACAGGCTGTCATTCAAAAAGGGAAATGGCATCATATATTGACTGCCGATGCCTCTTCTGAATTGTTTGAGTTGTTCTTGAATCCCTCCGGTAATTTCAAGATACAATTAGCACGACTTGCTCTACGAGCCACACTCCCACCATGGGCTAGGCAATATGCTGATCAACGCTTCTACCTAAATATTGGGCACACTGGACTAGAGAGTGCAAGCTTAGGACCGTGGATTCAGAAGGTTGAAGCCAAAGCAATCTACCTAGTCCATGATCTAATCCCCATAACACATCCAGAATACTGCCGTCCTGGTGAGTCCGCACGTCACCACCTCCGCATGCAAACCATCTTGCAATCGGCCTACGGAGTCATTGGTAACTCACAAGACACGCTGGATAACCTGCAACAATTTGCTCGGACGCATCATGCCAATATGCCACCAAGCCTTGCGGCCCACTTGGGAGGAGGAGGCTGCCTGAAAGGCATTCATCCCGATCGTCCAATAAAGGAATCTTATTTTGTCATGCTGGGCACCATAGAGGGACGCAAGAATCACATTATGATTCTGAATGTTTGGCGTGATATGGTCCGCCAATATGGTGCATCAACTCCTCGCCTGCTGGTAATTGGACAGCGTGGGTGGGAGTGTGAGCAAGCTATCGACATGCTTGAGCGCTGTGAAAACTTGCGCGACTTTGTAATTGAAATTTCTAATTGTACTGATATTCAACTAGCACACTACCTGAAGCATGCCCAAGCGTTGCTTTTTCCTTCTTTTGCAGAGGGATTTGGTATGCCTCTAGTAGAGGCTCTAACCTGTCTCTTATACACATCTCCGAGCCCACGAGACTCAAAAGGGGGGGGGGGGGGGGGGGGGGGGGGGGGGGGGGGGGGGGGGGGGGGGGGGGGGGGGGGGGGGGGGGGGGGGGGGGGGGGGGGGGGGGGGGGGGGGGGG
>NZ_JAELTR010000107.1:0-4859 GCF_016428945.1 Chromobacterium sp. ASV23 | reverse complement strand
CCCCCCCCCCCCCCCCCCCCCCCCCCCCCCCCCCCCCCCCCCCCCCCCCCCCCCTTTTTCAAGCAGAAGACGGCATACGCGATAATTGGCGGAGTCTCGTGGGCTCGGAGATGTGTATAAGAGACAGCCCCCGCGCCGGCGCAGACGGCGCCTGCCGCGGCAGCCTTGCCCAGCTCCGCGCCAGCGGCCAGCGCGCCGGCCTTCCGGCCGGCGAACGGTCGGCCCAAGATCAAGATAGGGCTTATCCTGCCCAATGAATCGGCCGCGCTGGGCGAGGCGGCCGCCGTGGTGCGCAGCGGCGTGGAGGCCGCGGCCCAGGTGGACCAAAACGCCGAGCTGGTCAGCGTGGACGCGACTACGGACAATGTGGTGCAGCGCTATCGCGCGGCGGTGGCGGACGGGGTCAATGTGGTGATCGGCCCGCTGTCGCGCGGCGCCATCGCTCAGCTGGCGCCGTCGGTGACGGTGCCGACCCTCGCGCTGAACTCCATCGACCGCGACGCCGCGGCCAATGCCAAGCTGTTTTCCTTGTCGCTGATCGTGGAGGGCGAGGCGCGCCAGCTGGCGCAGCTGATGCGCGATGACGGCCGCGCCAACCCCTTGCTGGTGGTGGGCGGCGATGCTTTGTCGCAGCGCCTGGCCAAGGCTTTTGCCGATGAATGGCGCCGGCTGAATGGCAAGGACGTGCTGCGGCAGGCGTATGATCCCAACAACCTGCCGGCGCTGCTGCAGGCCAGCGGCCAGGCCGATTCCCTGGCCTTGGCGCTGGACGCCGCTCAAGCCGGCAAGCTGAAGGCGGCGCTGACGCCGGACCTGCCGGTATACGGCACCTCGCAGCTGAATGCCGGCGGCAATCAGCCGGAGCTGGCCGGCGTGCGCTTCATCGACATGCCGTGGTTCCTGATGCCGGATCATCCGGCGGTGAAGCGCTATCCGCGGCCGACGACGCCGCTGACCGCGCAGACGGAGCGGCTGTACGCGCTGGGCATCGATGCCTACCGTCTGGCGGTGCTGATGGCGGGCAGCCGTCCCGGCGCGTCGGTGAAGCTGGACGGCGTCACCGGCGATTTGAAGCTGGGCCGCGACCGGGTGTTCGAGCGGCAGCTGCCGGCCGGCGTGATGGGCGGCAACGCGCTGCAATGAACCAAGCCGGGCGCGATGCCGAAGACCGCGCGCTGGCGCTGCTGCAACAGCGCGGCCTGAAACTGGTGGCGCGCAACTGGCATTGCCGCGGCGGCGAGATCGATTTGATCATGCGCGATGGCGACGCCCTGGTGTTTGTAGAGGTGCGCCATCGCGGCGGCGGACGCTTCGGCAGCGCCGCCGACAGCATTACTCAGGCCAAGCAGCGGAAACTGCTGCTGGCCGCCGAAGTCTATCTAGCCAGCCACAACATTCATGCGCCTTGCCGCTTCGACGCGGTGGTCAGCGTGGGCGGCGAGCCGCCGCAGTGGCTGAAGAACGTATTTACGCAGTATTAGTTGAGAAAAGGGGATTCCCCAATGGATCTGATTGACCGGGTCAACGGCCATTTTCTGGAAAGCATCGCCGCCAAGCAGGAGGCGATGGAGCTGCTGTCGCCGGGCGTGGCCGCGGCGGCCGAGCTGATGGTGGCCTGCCTGATGAACGAGGGCAAGATTCTGGCCTGCGGCAATGGCGGTTCCGCCGCCGATGCCCAGCACTTCGCCGCGGAGATGGTGGGCCGCTTCGAGAAGGAGCGGCCGGGCCTGGCGGCGATTTCGCTGGCCACCGATACTTCGGCCTTGACCGCCATCGGCAACGATTACGATTTCGACATGGTGTTTTCCAAGCAGGTGCGCGCCCTGGGCCACACCAACGACCTGCTGCTGGCCATTTCGACATCCGGCAATTCCGCCAATGTGATCGAGGCCATCTACGCCGCGCACGAGCGCGGCATGAGCGTGATCGCGCTGACCGGCAAGGATGGAGGCAAGGTGACGGAAATCCTGTCGCCGGAAGATATACACCTGAACGTGCCGTCGCTGCGCACCTGCCGGATCCAGGAAGTGCATATCCTGCTGATCCACGCGCTATGCGACGCCATTGACTGCATGCTGCTTGGGGGAGAGTAAATGAAACAAACCGTATTCGCATTGCTGCTGGCGGCTGGCCTGGCCAGCGGCCTGAGCGGCTGCGTCGGCCTGGTGGCGGGCGCGGCTGCCGGCGGCGTGCTGGTGGCCGCAGATCGCCGCACCAGCGGCGCTTATGTGGACGACCAGGGCATCGAGCTGAAGTCCGGCGAGCAGATCGCCAGCCGTCTGCCGTCCGCCCACGTCAACCGCAACAGCTTCAACCGCGCCGTGCTGCTGACCGGCGAGGTGCCCACCGAAGAAGCGCGCCAGCAGGCGGAGCTGATCGTGCGCGGCATTCCCAATGTGCGCCGCGTCTACAACTACCTGACGGTGGGGCCGGTTTCCGGCTTCTCCGAGCGCAGCAACGACACCTGGATCACCAGCAAGGTGCGCACCCGGCTGCTGGATGGCAAGGGCTACAACCCCAATGACGTGAAGGTGGTGACCGAGCGCGGCGTGGTCTACATGCTGGGCCTGGTGACGCAGGCCGAAGGCCAGATCGCGGCCAAGGTGGTCAGCGAAACCGCCGGCGTGCAGAAGGTGGTGACCTTGTTTGAATACATTCAGGACGTGACGCCGGCCAAGTAAGGCGGCAATCAAAAAAACAAGCGGCCAACAGGCCGCTTGTTTTTTGTGGCGCGATCAGGCGATGTCGGCCTGCGGCACCAGCAGGTCGGCGCACAGCACATGCATGCACTCGTCGATTTCTATCGCCATCGACATCGTCACGCAGGAGCGCGGGTCGGTCATCGACAGATACGGCTCGCTCATATACAACACGCCGGGCTGGTCCACCGCATGCTGGAAATAGCTGCGGCGCGACCACACCGCGCCGGTGGTGTCGGACAGCGGCGCGTAGCGCGGGTCCGGCGTCGCAGAGGCTTGGCGGTTGTTCAGGTTGCGGCCGATCTGCCGCCCCTCGCTGTTCAGCAGGAAGCAGCGGATCACGTCCGGCAGGCTCAGCATGGGTTTGGCCGCCAGGTCGAACGGCGTGCCTTGCATCAGCGAGATGGCGCTCTGCACGAAGCATTGCCGCGCCAGCTCGATCTGGCGGCGGGTGAGCTTGCGCTTGAGCAGCGCATGCGCCATCAGCTCGTCCCAGCGTTCGTCCAGCTTGGGGGTGATGATGTCGTCGCCATCGGGCTGCTCCGCCGGATGGGCCACAAAATACCCTTGGATCAGGTCGCAGCCGGAGTCCATGGCCACCAGCACATCGCGCTCGGTTTCGATGCCTTCCAGCACCACCAATGCACCGATTTCGTGCATCAAGCGCACCAGGCGCGCCAGCAAGCTGCGGCTGCGCGGCTGATGGATGGCGTTGCGCATCAGCTGGCGGTCGAATTTCACCATCGCCGGCTCCAGCTGGCACACCCGCTCCAGATTGGAGTGGCCCACGCCAAAGTCGTCGATGGCGATCATGAAGCCGTTGTTTTTCAACAGATGCACGCCTTCCAGCAGCGCCTCGTCCACCTCCAGCACATGCTCCAGCACTTCCAGCACCACTTGGTGCGGTTCCAGTCCGGCCTGGCGGATGTTGTTGACCAGCGCCATCGCCCGGTCGGGACGCGACAGCGAAGCGGCGTCGATGTTCAGGAACAGCCAGCGCGGGTGTTCGGACTCCAGCTTGAGGAAGCGCTGGATGTGGGCCAGGCTGACGGCGACGTCCAGCTGATGCCGCTGCTCGGGGGATATGGCGGTGTAGAAGGCTTCGGCGGGCGTGAGCGCGTCCTTGCCTTGCTCGGCTCGCAGCAACGCCTCCACGCCTATGCTGCGTCGATGCGCCAGGCTGTAGACGGGCTGGAAATGGCTGCCGATTTTCAGGCCGGCGTGCTCGAAAGCTGTCATCGCGATGCGGTCTCCCTGTCAGCGGGTTCTTGTTTGACCCGTCCCGCCTTACAAGCAAGCGGCATTCCAGTTTAGTGCATGGACATGAAAATAAAAAACGGGCCTCACGGCCCGTCGTCAACGAGTGTTAAGCGCGACAGGAACGCAACAGCGTCCGCGCGCCTCGTTTAGTCCTGCTGAATGCCCGCCACCAGCCAGCGTCCGCCGGTGCTGCCATCCTTGATGTAATGCCAGATTTCGCTGAACGGCACAACCGGCGCGCCTACTTCTTCGCTCACCTGGCCGGAGAAGCGCACGCTGGCGATGTAACGGCCGTCTTCCACCGTGGCGTCGGCCAGCTGGCAGTCAAGCTGCGAGAAGTCCGCCACGCCGCTGTTGCTGGAGATGTCGCCGATCAGCGCGTTGAACAGGTCCGGCGTCATGTACTTGCGTACTTCTTCCATGCTGTCCGGCGTGTTCAGGCTTTGCAGGTGCAGGAAGGTGGCCTTGGCCTGGCGCAGGAAGTTCGGCGTTTCGGTGCCGTCGGGCAGGCGAGTCTGCGGCGCCGCCGGCGCGGCGTTGAAACCGCCGCCGAAGCCCTGGTTGTTGCCGCCGTTCATGCCGGAGCCGATTTTCGGAATCGGATCGAAGCCGCGCGGCTGTTCGGCCATGCCTTGCGGCATGCCGGCCGGTTGCGGCGCATTGGCGCCCGGCGCGCCGGCCTTGCGGCGGAAGAACATGAAGCCGCCTACCAGCAGCAGGCCCAGCAGGGCCAGCATGCCCCACGGCATGCCGCTATCCTTTTGCTGTTGCGCCGGCGCGGCGTTGCCTGCCGCGTCCTGAGGCGCCGCTTGCTGATTGGCGTGCTGCTTGTCGCTGCCGGCGGAGCCCAGCATGTAGCCGGCGGCCGCGCCTGCCGCGCCTGCGGCCAGCGCGGTGCCG
>NZ_JAELTR010000106.1:0-4905 GCF_016428945.1 Chromobacterium sp. ASV23 | reverse complement strand
CCCCCCCCCCCCCCCCCCCCCCCCCCCCCCCCCCCCCCCCCCCCCCCCCCCCCCCCCCCCCCCCCCCCCCCCCCCCGAGATAACTGGCGGAGTCTCGTGGGCTCGGAGATGTGTATAAGAGACAGGAGTAAGCCAGGTGAAGGCTGGCTTGGTAGGCATCTCTAAGACTGAGGCTGTTTATTGCCATGGGCAGGAAAGGCTATCAACTATCATCTCGCGGCCAACTAGTAATGGCGCTCCATCGCCCGTAGGGGGCACTCTAGATTTTCTGATTGACTAGAGCAGATCGCTGCTCATCTAGAAGATCTTAATAGTGGCGCTCTGTTCAGCATGGATTAACGCTCGCATGAGATGATGTTGGGGATGACAATGAACAGCGCAGCGCAGGTGCGAAGACCTTTCATTTTTACGATCCCAATATCGGTCTGTTCAGTTACGTCTCGGCCAATGAATTGAAACAGGTGGTGCGGCGTACTGTGGGCATGCGTGCCATGGGGGAGCAGTACCAAGCGGGCACGGCCACCCCGCAATACCGCTTGTCGCGGATCGATACTGAGCGCCTGGGAGCCGTGCGGCTGCAGCAGACTAGCCAGCCGGCCAGTGAGGCGGTGACGGTGAGAGGGTTGGTCGAGGAGGAGGTTGCTACCGTCGGGTGCGGCACAGCAAGCGACGCTGGCCGGGATAAGCGCTCGCTGTCTTGTGATATGGTGACTGGGCCATTGGCAACTGGAAGAGGTACGTGAGGCGATACTGGGCAATACCAAGGCACAGGCGGGGTCATTCGACTTCGCCCTCGGCTTGCCGGCATCGTTGAGTTGCTCGAACATAGATCATGCGTTGGGGCTGGATCAGGACTTGGCCCTGCTGGCCAAAGCCGAGGTGGAGGGGGGCAGTGTGTAGTTGCGCTTGGCCTACAGTAGCGGTGTGAGCAAGGCGGAGATCGCTGCTTTGAGTGCGCAGTCGCGTACAGCATACGCCAACTACCTGAACGCATTGATTGATGTAGCGTACAAGACCCGGGGCAAGCTCGAACTGGTCGACCGTATCGCGGATGTGGTGGGGCGCGTGATTGATGGTGCGCCCCGAGTCGCGGGGGCTGCCAGGGCCGGTGACGCTTTCACCAACTCGGTCACCATCCGATGTTATATGAGTCGGGCGGAAGCGGATTCGCTGCGGGCATCAGAAAAATTTGCCCAGGGGCCGCGCTCGTTCGAGCAGCAGAAGTGGTTCTTCACCGACGGAGCAGCCTACGGCACCCAAAGGCGGTGCAGGCTTCGATTACTAGCTGACGGTGACCGTGCCGCGTGGAACCATTCCCAAAATCTTCGACCATGCCAGCGCCAACCCGCGCGGGACGACCGAGGCTATTCGATACAAGCCGGGAGGAGCGAACAGCGTGGAGCAGGCTGAGCCGGGCGTTTGGCATCCATCGCTATAGTTTGGATCAGTTCTCCCGCATTCTGCAGTCTAATGAATGGAGCATACGCGACTTGGGGGCGGGGTAGGTGCCGCGCAGACCGTAAGCACCAGCCTGCGCGTTTTCCGTATGCGGCCGCTGTCATTCTATTCGTGATAGCGGCCGCAGGCTGAGAAGGTGCTACCTTTGGGCGCACCCTAGCAGTGCGTCGATTTCGTGCTTAGTCAGCACACCGTCTTTCCTGACGACTGCGGTAAATTGGTAGGTCTGATCGTATTTTTTCGATTCAACCAGATCCGGAGACAAGTTTGGATGCTCCCGTCGCCAGTCGTCAAGGAAGGACTTAGTGACGATAGCCACATCCGCACGCCGCAGTGCCACGGCCATAAGGTTGCCTTCATGCGTGTTGGTCAACTCAATATTGAAATGCTTGTGCAGGAATTCCCGGTCGGCGTTGAACTGGGCAAAGGCATAATGATAGCCATTGATGGCGACGATTCTCTTAGCCGCGATATCGTCGAAATAAGCGTTATTGCCAGCAACCTGGTCTTTGCGGGCGACAAAAACTTCGTGGTCGGTACTAAATATGCAACTGGCAAAAACGGTGGATTTATCCCAACCCCAATTAATATTGCTGTACAAGCTAATGTCAAACTTCCGGTTTTGAAAATCCATGGTTTTTCTGGCCGGGGCGGTGACGTAGAGCTGGAAGTCGTACTTTTTCTGTTTCTTGTTCAACTCTCGAATCTTGTCGATGCCTTTCCCTCTCAAACAAAGACCATTTTCCACATTAAAATACGGAGGGAAGTTGGAGCAACCGATTTTGACAATGATTTTAGCATTCGCTCCAAATGCTATTGCTATTAAAAATAACCCCCAAAAAAAGAAAATGCATTTGAACATGATGAGTCCTTTAGAGGAGGTCTGAGTTCAAGGTGTATGATTTATTTTAGCTAAACCCTGGAATTTTTAGGGTTGGCTGGAAGATTAGGTCAATGATACTTGACGGGATATCAAGCTTCCGCAGCGACGATGGGCTTTTTTTGATATTTGGCAATCACAGATAATGCAAAAATTGGCATCCATGCACGTTTTGCAATGGAGCAAGCGTGTGACTAATGGAGAAATGTCATGAGCTTACTTGGTGTCATTGGTTTTGCGCGTCAATTGTTCCGCTTGCATGGTGATTCGGCGCACCCGGTTGGCGCTGGTCGTTTGGGAGCATCCATCATTGCTACGCGCCAAGCCGACATCCCTCTCCGGATCTCGCGTTTGGAAGGGAAGGAGATGGCGCTACTATCGCAATTGCAACAGCCGGCCTCGCCGTCTACTCGTTCTGTGCATGCCTTGTTCATTTTGCAGCAGAACCGAATTGAGGCGGCGGCGCAGGCGCTTAGGAGTCTGGGTGAGGATCCGACCGAGCTGCGGCAGCTTGCCCAGCAATTGGAAGCGTCGCGTTTCAAGCAAGACCGGCCCGCGACGCGGGAGGAGCTCAAAAGGGCGAAACGCTTGCAGCAGGATTTGTTGGCTCTGATTTCCTCTCGATTGGTCCGGGCTGGCATGTTAGCCAAGGATGCGCAGCGTGAGGCAAAGATAGCATACCGCGAGGCCAGCCAGCAGGTGCTTAACGCCCGTCCGTGGAATACGGTGTCGACTCACTTTGATTACCGGGGGCAGCGTTACGATTGCACCATGGTGCCGGCTGCGCAAATGAAGTTGGGCGATACGGATATCTTCCCCATTCCGTATCGCGGGCAGGGCGTGTGCTGCGAGTCCACGCGCGAGACCGCTCATGCCGCCAATCTGTGGACATCGGAGATTAAGGCGCAGAGTGGGGAAACGCTGTTCAAGGGCGTGCGACACGCGATTTTGTCTCCCTACGCGCTGGAGAAGGGTTCCATCGCGCGCCGGGAGGGAGCGCAGAACCGGGCGTGCGAGGTGGTTGCCGCTGCCTTGTTTGCTCGGCCTGAGCTGCTGGACAACGCTTTGACGGGAGAGGTTGTACCGCTGCAGCTGGTGTCCACCTCTTTGGTGACCGGCGGATTCTGGAATGAAAAAGACATGCTGGATGATCAGGTCGCTGCCTGGAACGCGCTGAGTTCGGAACGGCCGCTGGAGCTGACCTTGATGGATGCCACTGGCCAGCCGCGCACCGTTCGCATCCTGCTGGAGGTGGCGGCGTTTAACTTTGGCGTCAACGAGCTGGCACTCAAATTTCAGCTTGGCCACGCGCAAGCGGATGCCTACAACGCGGCGGCGCTGCAGCAGTTGCTTGGAGCAGACCTTCGCATGGAGGCCGAGCCGCAAGGCTGGGTGGGCGCCTATCTCGCGCGTGAGCCCAAGCCTGACAATGCCAACCGTGTATGGTGGCTGAGTCGGCAGCTAAAGGCAATCTGGGCCGCCAAGGCGCATCGCCACGATGGAGGAGAGCCGTACAAAGCAGCGCAGCGCGCCGCCTTGTTGGCGTATGAGATCGGCGCCGTGCCGTGCTGGAACTGCAAGAGCGGCAAGGATCGCACTGGCATGCTTGACGCGGAGTTGAAGCGCGAAGCGGTGGCTTTGCACCAGGGAGGCGGCTTGGCAGCGCCAGGGGCGCGTCTGGAGTCCGATGAGCAGCAACTGCTCCAACAAATACTACTCTACGGCGGTAATGGCGAGGTGCAGGCGTATAACACGGGGGCGTCGGGCAACAAGGTGATGAAGGAGTTGCCGGCGTTGAACCTATCGTATCAGGCGCGTGTGGGAAACCGCGAAGTGTGGGATCAGGCGCAGGGCCTGTCTGGCCTAGTCAAATCCTGAGGGGACTAGACAACTAAATAAGGTCTGTTGTCCGGGTTGTATGATAAGCGGGTTCTGGAATTGAATCCGAAGGAGCTAACGCTGATGGTCCAGTCATGGCTGCAACCTCATCAGCGTTGCTTTCGACGTATTCAATCAGGAAGCTTGTTTATGACCGCCGGCAAATAGGCGATGCCGTTGTTGTAGTGGGTCTGGCTGGCGATGTTGCGCATGCGGTCTTCTAGATGCCGATGTTGATTCGCTTGAGTTAGTGGCTTTCCAATCAGGCAGGAGATGCCAAAATTTCCTTGTTCCTCTTGCGGGGCTCCATTTGTCAAGCAAAGGCCCCCATATGGGGGCCTGTCACCCGGCCCGATACAGCCGGTACTCGGTATCGCCATCCATGGCCTTGATCGTCTCGTCGAGGCCGACCTGCTGCTTCTCGGCGGAATCGATCATCCTGTTTTGGAGTTTTGTAACAAAACTGACTATATTCTCATGTAGATCTAGCTTAGGTTGGCGAGGTGATTAAATGAGAGTTATGTCCTTTTTATTCCTCTGGCTGTGCGTCTTCTCTCATCCAAATTTCGGAGCGCAATTACTGACCATTCAGTACCTGTCTCTTATACACATCTCCGAGCCCACGAGACTCAAAAGAGGGGGGGGGGGGGGGGGGGGGGGGGGGGGGGGGGGGGGGGGGGGGGGGGGGG
>NZ_JAELTR010000105.1:0-5144 GCF_016428945.1 Chromobacterium sp. ASV23 | reverse complement strand
AGCAGCAGCTGCGCAAGCTGGGTTACCAGATAGACGCCCGCTATTACCGCATGTCGCTGGCCGAGCTGCGCGAGCAGGCGCGCCATGGCGATCCGCAAGCGCTGACCCATCTGGCGGAGCGTTATCTGTTCCAACTCGATGGCCATCCGCGCGAGCCGGACTATGAGCCTGGCTTCCACTATCGAGAGGAGGCCAGAGAGGCCTTGCAGCAAGCCTATGCGGCTGGCAACGCGCATGCCGCGGCGATGATCTCGGAAAGCTATTTGCTGGAAAAACAGCCGGAAGAAGCCGCTGCCTGGAATGTCGTGGCGCGCCGCGCCGGCGATGCGCTCAGCGCCGACTGGTTCCTGAAAACCAAGGATTACCAGGCGTTGACCGAGCAGCAGAAGACGGCCGCGGCCCTGCGCGCCGATCAACTGATGCAGGCGCTGCGACAACGCAAGGCCAAGCCGTAATCCGCGGCGCCTCAGCGCGGCTGGGGCCGCAAGGAGGCGCCCCGCACCTCAAACCTTACCGCATCCACCACCTTGCCATCGCCGCCGCGCAGCTCCAGCCGGTGCCGGCCCGGCCACGGAAACCACGGCAAGGCCATGCCTTTGCCCAGCCGCTTGCCGTTCAGCCACCATTGGGGGTTG
The DNA here is from genome assembly GCF_016428945.1 of Chromobacterium sp. ASV23. Taxonomy (NCBI): domain Bacteria; kingdom Pseudomonadati; phylum Pseudomonadota; class Betaproteobacteria; order Neisseriales; family Chromobacteriaceae; genus Chromobacterium; species Chromobacterium sp. ASV23. Next base: position 4,509 of record NZ_JAELTR010000105.1, on the reverse strand, counting down.
CTGACCCCGCGCGCGCGCAGCACCATGCGCTGATTGGCCGGCGGGATGTCCGGATCGAGCGCGAAGATGCTGCCTTCCACCGGGGCGACGATGCCGGGCGTCAGGTTGGCCGCGCTGCCGCGCTGCGGCACGATCAGCGAGCGTTCGGTCCCGGCGAGGAACCATTCCAGTCGGCTGGCCGCCACGTCGCCCTGATAGCGCACGCGTTGCTGAACCAAGCCTGGCGGCGCGGCCGGCGGGGCGGATGCCGGGGCGGATTGCTGGGCGCGGTCCAGCACCGCCTGCCACACCGGCGCCGCGCCGTGCATGCCGGAAACATCCCACATCGGCTCGCCGCTGGCGTTGCCCACCCATGCCGCAACGGTGAAGCGGCGCGAGAAACCCACGGCCCAGTTGTCGCGCATGTCCTTGCTGGTGCCGGTTTTCACCGCGCTCCAGTAGCGCGTAGACAAGGCGCTTTCCAGGCCGAAGGTCAGCGCGCGCGCGGCGCGGTCGGACAGGATGTCGGCAATGATGAAGCTGCTGGCGGCATCCAGTTGGCGGACCGGCTTGGATTTGGCGTCGGCCAGCGTCCAGCGCGGCGGGCTGGCCAGGCCCTGGTTGGCCAGCGTGCGGTAGGCGTTGGCCAGGTCCAGCAGGCGGATATCGGCCGCGCCCAGCGCCAGGCTGTAGCCGTAGTAATCGCCATCCTCGGTCAGGCTGGCCAAGCCCAGCTTGACCAGGCGGTCGCGCAGCGCGTTGGGGCTGACCATTTCTATGGTCCGCACCGCCGGGATGTTCAGCGACGAGGCCAGCGCGGTGCGAACCGGCACCAGGCCCTTGAAGTCTTTGGAATAGTTCTGAGGCGCGTACAACCCCGCGCCGGTTTGCAGATCCAGCGGGCTGTCGTCCAGCAGCGAGGCGGCGGTCAGGTAATGCTTCTCCAGCGCCAGTTGGTACAGAAACGGTTTCAGCGTGGAGCCGGCCTGGCGCAAGGCGGTCACGCCGTCCACCTCGGATGCATTGGACAGGCCGCGTCCGCTGGAGCCGACCCAGGCCAGGATGTCGCCGCTGCGGTTGTCCAGCACCACCAGCGCGCCGTCCTGCACATTGCGCTGCGACAACGCCGCCAGATGGCGGCGCAGCGCGGCGGCGGCGAAGCGCTGCAACGGCAGGTCCAGCGTGGTGGCGATGCGGCTGCCTGCGGCGTAGCCGCGCGTCTGCAGCAGCTTGCGCGCAAAGTGCGGCGCGTCCTGTTCCGCCAGCGGATTGGCGGCGCGGCTCTTGGCCAGCGCCTGGCTGGTGCGCACGGTTACCACGTTGCAGTCCGGCTTGCGGCCCATGTCTTGCAGAATGCGGCAGGCGCGGGCCGCCACCCGGTCCGGGGCGGCATTCGGCGCGCGGATCAGCGCCACCGCAATAGCGGACTCTTCCAAATTGAGCCCGGCCGGCAATTTGCCGAATAAAGTAGACGACAGGGCGGACAGCCCTACCAGTTCGCCGCGAAAGCCGACTAGATTCAGATACGCCTCAAGGATTTCCGCCTTGGTCCAGTGCCGCTCCAGCCAGGCGGCTGACCAGGTTTGGCCCATCTTCTGCCACAGGCTGCGCCCGCCCTTGGCCACCTTCAGATCCTCGTCCAGCAGGCCGGCCAGTTGCATGGTCAGCGTGGAGGCGCCGCGGGTGCGGGTGTTCCACAGATTGGCCCAGGCCGCCGCAGCCGCGCCGGACCAGTCCACCCCGCTGTGTTGGTAGAAACGCTTGTCTTCGGACATCACCAGCGCCTGGCGAAACGCCGGCGAGGTGTCGGCCAGGCTGATCCAGTCCTGCCGCCGCGCCTGTTTGTCGATGCGCAAGCGCTGAAGCGTTTGGCCATGACGGTCCAGCAGCACGACGTCGGCTGGCTGCCAGGCGGCCTTGACCTCCTTGAAGGATGGTTGGCTCCAGGCGGGCGTGGTCAGCAGCGCCAGGCAAAGCGCGCAGATCGACCATGGCCGCGGCCGCGGCGCGGAGCCAATGGCCATGAAAAATAGAGCCGCCCGGCTTGGGCGCAAGGGCTGAAGCCAGCAAGGGTATGAACGTGCCATGCCTAACGCAGAGGGGAAGGAATGCTTGGCATGATACGGGAAGCGGCGGGATGGTTGCTGACAAATCCTTGCCGCGGCTGCTAAGGCAAGCGCTCTATCTTGACGGATTTAGGCAGCCACCAGCTGTAATCTTGATCCGCGCCCTGGCGCGGCAGCATGGGATTGTTGAGAAACAGCACCCGGCGATTTTCTCGTTTCAGCAGGCCTATCTCCTGCTGATGGTATTGGATGAAGAGCTTCTTGAAAGAGCCATCGCGCAGCGCCAGGTTCAGGCCGTTTTCTATCTGCCGAGCCAAGGCCTCATTGCCGCGGCGCACCCAGAAATACACCGGATACGGCGTGAAGAAGGCATAAGTCTTGTCCACGGCCAGCTCGGGATAGCGCGAGCCGTACTGCGTCAACTCCTTGGAGAATTCGTTGAGGCCGCGCGGAAAAGCATCGAAGCGACGGGCATCCAGCATGGCGAACAAGCCCTCGTAACCGGGGCTGGCCACCACCTGGAAGCCATTGGCCTGCAGAATGGCCAGGTCCGCCCACTGGCTGTTGAAGCCGAGTTTGATTTTGCCTTTCAGATCGACGGGCTGCAGGCGTTGGAACCATGCCGCATCAGACTTGCGGATCAGCAGAACGCGATAGCCCAGCATGCCGCGCAGGATGTCGACGCGGATCGGCCGCATATGCGCTTCCCGCTCCGGGTTGGGCGGCAAGGCCATCACATCCAGCGCCCCGGCCTGCATCATCGCCATCAGGCGAGATTGCGTAGTCCGGGAACTGTCCACCTGGTCGATCCGGTAGGGGCTGCCCGTGGGCCGGGTATGATCCAGCGCTAATTTCAGCAAGGCCCAGCGGTAGTCGTAGAGCGCGCCGGATGGCGCGCATCTGAGCGTCGATTCGTTCGCTCCGTGAGCGGATAAAGCAGTCAGGAAAGCGCATGCCGCACAAGCGAGAAGGTTGAGCAACCGGCAGAGCGGCGATCTTGTGAGGCGGTGCGGCATGGTCGGGGCGGCTGAGCGGCAGCAGCAAATCCATAAATGGTTGTTAACGATAAAATGCCGGCGTTTCCTGCCTGCCTTGAGCCCTCTTGCTTGCGGATGATCTCTCTACTCCGCCTGGCCAGTAGTGGCTGTTTGGACATTTTGCAAAATCCATATTGCAATTTCAATTCGTTTTAAAGCAAAAGTTAGCAATTTGGCAAAATGTCTTTCGGCACGCCGGTCCGTCCTAATCCAGGCAGGGTGGGCGGATGACGCGACCCCTCCCCACATCTGGAGAGGGGCCGCGCGGCATCATTTCCCGTCATCCACGACTTTGAACAGCGGATTCGGCAGCATGCCGAACACCTCAGGCGCATACATCGCCTCGACGCGTGTCGGCGGCAGCTTGAAGACGCCCGGGTTGTTCAGGCGCATGGTGTATTCCACCTTCAGCTCGCCGCGCGGCACGTAGCCGTAGTAGGCGCGGTAGCCGGCGAAGCGGCGTTCGATGTAGTCGGCGTAGTCGCCGTCGCTGCCGGATTTGGCGTCGATGGCGGAGTCGCGGCCCAGGCCGCCGCCTTGTATGGTGGCGCCGGCGGGGATCGGGTCGTCCACTACCACCCAGCTCATATCGCTCTGCGCGCGGATGTCCAGCGTGACTTTCACCACATCGCCCGGTTGATATCGGCCGGCCGCTTTCTGGCTCACCGGCGTCAGCGTCTTCTTGATGCTGTAGCCGGCGTAGCGCGGAGTTTTCAGCGGGATGGCCGCTTCGGCCTGGATCGTGGCCCATGGCGCGCCGGCTCCGGCGTGCTTCAGCTGCAGGCTGGCAGGGCCGGCCGGCCACGGCAGCAAGCCCAGCTGTTTCACGCCCTCCTGCGGCCAGGGGAGGCTCAGGCTGGTCTTGCCGAGTTGCGCGCGGGTCTGGCCGCTCACCGGGGTGGTTTCGAACTGGCGCGAGAACTGCCCGACCGCCAGCGCGCCCCATAGATTGGCGGTGGTGGTGCTCCAGTGGCCGCGCTGCTGGCGGCCCAGCAGCCCGGTCAGCAGCCTGGGCAAGTCGGCCTGCCAGTCCGGCAACTGGCGGGCGGCCAACAGCAGCCTGGCGGCGTTGACGTCGCCATTGCCCATCAGCCACCAGGCGTTGTCGCTGGCCTCGGTGCTGAAGCCCATCCTGGCGCCCTGATAAGTGAGCCGCGCGCGCAGCAGATTGGACGCCTCGCTGATGCGGCTGGCGCGCAGCGGGATGTCTGCCGCGCGGTTCAGCAGCGACAGCCAGTCCACCAGCATGGCGGTGCCCATTTTCTGCGGGTTCAGATCCAGCACGTCCAGCATGGCCGGGCGGAAGCGACCGTAGCGCGCCAGCGCCTCCATGGCGGCGAGGCGGCGCGCGTCTGCGTCCTGGCGGCTGCTGGGCAAATCGCGCTTGAGCTTGCCCTCGACGAAGGCGGATAACCCATCCAGCATCT
>NZ_JAELTR010000104.1:0-5297 GCF_016428945.1 Chromobacterium sp. ASV23 | reverse complement strand
CCCCCCCCCCCCCCCCCCCCCCCCCCCCCCCCCCCCCCCCCCCCCCCCCCCCCCCCCCCCCCCCCCCCCCCCCCCCCCCCCCCCCCCCCCCCCCCCCCCCCCCCCCCCCCCCCCCCCCCCCCCCTCCACCCCCCCCCCCCCCCCCCCCACCCACACCTCCGTGCTGTCGTCGGCAGCGTCAGATGTGTATAAGAGACAGGCCCCTAAGCGTGCAGCCCGCGGCAAGTTTCGCCTATGCCGGCCTGGATGCGCAGATCGAACAGCGAGTCGAAACGCGTGGGGGTGTAGTTGATCAGCGCGCAGGGAATGCCGGCGCGCGCGGCTTCCAGCGGGATCAGATTGACCGGCGATACCTCCAGCGACGAGCCCATCACCAGCAGCAGGTCAGCGTTCAGCGCCGCCTGGAAGGCCACGTCGATCAGCGGCACCGCCTCGCCGTACAGCACCACATCCGGCTTCAGCACCGCGCCGCAGCGACGACAAGGCGGCACCTCGTGCTGCTGCACATAGTCGAGCGGATGCGGCGTTTCGCAGTCAGGGCAGCTGGCACTGAGCAAGGTGCCGTGCATCTCCAGCACGCGGCGGTTGCCGGCGCGGCCGTGCAGGCCATCGATATTCTGGGTGAGGATGGTGATTTCCTTGCCGGCCTGCTCCAGCGCGGCCAGGAAACGATGGCCATCATTGGGCTGGTAGTCGCCCACCAGCTTGATGCGGAAGATTTCGCGGAAGGCTTGCCAAAAGGCCACCGGCGCGCGGCGGAAGTAGTCGATGGACACCACATCGGCCAGGCTCATATCCCGCGACCACAGGCCGTCTGCGGAGCGGAAATCCGGAATGCCGGATTCGGTGCTCATGCCGGCGCCGGTCAACACGGCGATCCGCCCGGCGTCGTCTATCAGTTGCTGCAGATACTGCCGCTGTTGCTCAGTCGCGCTCATCATCCGTCCTTGCATGCCACTCCCGGCACTATAGCGCAGGGCTTATGGCGCCGGATACTTGATCGCATTCTTGACCATCTTGTCTCGAACCGCCTGATCCAGATCGACGCCGGTGACCATGGCCAAGCGGGTCAGGTACAGCAGCACATCGGCAATCTCTTCCTGCAGATGGGTAAAACGCGCCGGATCGTCGCGCAAGGCCGCGGCGCCGTCATCGCCCAGCCATTGGAAGATTTCCGCCAGTTCTCCCACTTCGCCCACCAGGGCCAACACCAGATTGCGCGGCGAGTGGTGGCGGTTCCAACCGCGCTCGTCGGCAAAACGCTGCAGGGCCGTGGTCAGGCCGCGGGTATCGATCAAAATCTCGTCGCTCATATTCATCCACTCCCGTTTCACGTGAAACATCCAGGCACTGATACAGACAGTAGAAGTCGTACAGCAAGCCTGGCTCAGGGCTTTGTCAGCGAAGGTTACCGGCCAACGAAAATGCCCGGCCAGGCCGGGCATCGTCAAGCCATGCAAACAGACGCGTTAAATCAGGCCTTCGTCCTTCAGCGCCTGCTGCACCGCCGGCAGTTCCGCCACCCGCTTCAGGAAGGCCAGCAGCGCCGGATAATCGGCAAGCGAGCGATGCACATATTGCGCCCAGGAGAGGCAGGTAAACAGATAGGCATCGGCCACGCAGAACTGATCGCCCTGCAGATAGGCGGTGGTTTCCAGCTGACGCTGCAGCAAGACCAAACGCGGTTGCAGCCGCTGCCACGCCTCGTCCTTGGCCTCGTCGGTCTTGGCGAAGAACAGCGGCGTGAAGTTCTTGTGGATTTCGGTGGCGATGAAGTTCAGCCACTCCTGCAGCCGGTAGCGTTCCAGCGTGCCATTGGCCGGAGCCAGCCGCTTGGCCGGAACTTGGTCCGCGATGTACTGCAATATCGCCGCGCCCTCGGTCAGCAGCTCGCCGTTGTCCAGCTGCAGCGCCGGCACATAACCCTTGGGATTGATGGCGGAGAAATCGGCGCCGCTGGCCGTGCTATGCGGCGTTTCGCGCAGATTGACCTTCTCAGAGGAAAACGGCAGGCCGCTGGCGATCAGGGCGATATGGGAGGCCAGCGAGCAGGCTCCAGGCGAATAATACAGTTTCATCTCACGACTCCTTGCTGAATGGAAAGGATGGGACGCACCGCAAACCCAGCCAGGGTGTGCCAAAACTCGAACGATTGCAACCACGTTCCGCCCAGGGCCAAACCCCTCAGCCCAGCAACGACACCAGCCACTCGATGCGCAGATTCCACCCGGCAAAGCCGGCCAGCCAGAACAGAACGCCGACGCCGCCGAATCCCCAGGCGGCGAACAGCGGCAGCAGATTGGCCGACAGCGCGGCCACCGCCGCGCAGGCCACCGCGATGGACAGCGCCGCGTCGCTGATGTCGAACAAGTCGTGACGCGCGTTCAGCGTTTCCATGCCCTGCTCCTTGGCCTGGGCCTTGCGCTGCAAATCCTGGCTCTCCTGCTTGTAGCGTTCCAGCTCATGCTTCAGCTGTTGCTGCTGCGGCTTCAAGGCCGCGGCGCTGGCGGGATTGGCGATGGCAAGCATCTCGGCCTGGCGCAGACTGGCCTCGGCCAAGTGCAGCTTGATCTTCTTGGCCTGATATTCCGACCAGGCATCCGCTACATCGGCCTTCTGCAGCTGGCGGGTCTGCACGATATTGTCGTCCTTCAGCTTGCCCAGGCCCATCAGCACCGACAGCAGCACCACGGTCAGCGCCACCCAGCTGTTCAGGCGCTTCTTTTCCGCTTCTACGCTGATTTCCACTTCCATATCGTTTCTCCCATGCGGTTGTGTTTCCGCACAGCATAACGCGATCGAACGAAAATGGTTGCTCAGCCGCCGGTTTTTTTGGAGAACAGCCGCGGCCGCTCATCGCGCGGTCCACCGGCTTTCATCTGCACGAACAAGGCCTCCACGCGGGCGCGCGCCCATGGCGTGCGGCGCAGGAAGACCAGGCTGGACTTGATGCTGGGATCCTGGCTGAAGCAACGGATGTCGATCCGGCTGGCCAGGCCGTCCCAGCCGTAATGCGCCTGCAGCTCGGTCAGCATGTTTTCCAGCGTGACGCCGTGAGTGGGATTGTTAGCCTGCGTGCTCATGCCGCGCGTCCTGTCAGAATGAAGAAAGCCGCGAGTGTAAGCCCGCGGCGTGGTGCCAGCCAAGTCACTTGGCGGCGGCGGATTTTCGGCTGCGCGGCGCCCTGGGCTTTTTCACCGGCGCAGCCGGCGCCGAGGTTTGCGGCGCCGCCTCGGCTGAAGGTTCCGGCGTGGCCGGTCTGACGCCGGGCACCCCCATGGCCAAGGCCATGCGGCCCAACCGCTGCTGCTTGTCCACGCTGATCGGCCCGGCCGCCGACAACAGCAGCATCACCAGCTCCAGCGCCATTTCGCGCTGCTGATCGGTGGGCAGCAGGTCCTTGATGGTGGCCAGCGCCCGCTTCTCGTCGTTGCGCACCAGCCAGGTCTGGCGCCGCACCACTTGCTTGAACGCCTCCAGCGTCAGGTCCTCGCCCAGGCCGGTATCCTGCATCACGCGGCGGATGGCGTTGAACGGCCGCACGTCCACCACACCGTTGCCGATGGCGACATAAATCAGCAAGCGCAGGAAGCCGTCCACCGCGCCGCCCTCGGAGTAATGCTGCTCCAGCTCGCGCTTCTTCAGCCGCAGCATCTCGTCGCGCTCCCAGCCGGCATGGTAGCCCGGCACGTGATAGGCCCGTTTCGGATGCAGGCCCACCAGCGCGGCGGTCAGCGGCGCGTCGTAGACGGCACGGAAAGTCATTTCCTTCAGCGCGTCGCGCTGGTCGCGGTAGCCGTCCAGCCAGCTGGCGGTCCAGTCGGACACCGTCTGCTGCCATTGCCAGAACGGATTGTCCTGGGACACCGGCTTGCGCGCCGCTCTCACCTTGTCGGCCCAATCCGACAAGCCGGTCAGCAGCGGATTGCGGCTGGAGAACCAGCGCCGCTCGAAGCGCGACGGATGCATTTCGCGCATCAGATGGGCGGTCCAAGGCGAGCCGCTGGCCCTGACCCACGGCGAAACGAAGCAGTCGTACAGCTGCTGGTTGATCTCCGCCACCCGCTTCACCACCTGGAAAGCGCGCTCGCCCTCGCGGCCATCGCCCAATGCCAGGATGTCCTCCACCTCGCGCGGTTCGAAGCGGATGACGTAGCGGCCTTGCAGATACTGCAGGCCCGGCGTTTCCGGATGGGTATCGGTGATCACCGCCTCGTACAGTCCCGGCGGCAGCACGTCGATCAAGTCCAGCGCGCTGGCCAGCTCGCTGTGCTCCTTGTTGGCCACGCCGGCGGACACAAAGATGCCCAAATGGCCGATCTGCTCATGCAAGCAGTAAACAATGGTCTGCTCATTGCTGCGGATGTCCTCCACGCTGTTGTAGAGGTCGGCGATCCAGTACAGCGCCTGCTGCGGCGGAGTGATGTTGTCGCCCCAGGACGCGAACACGATGATGGGCGAGCGGATCTGCCGCAAATCGATGCGCACCGCGCCCTCGTCCAGATACACCTCGCCGCGGCTCAGGCGATTGCCGACGAACAGGTTCTGGCTGATCCACTCCATCTCCTCCTTGTTCAGCAGATAGTGGCCGCCCCACCAGCGCTCGAACTCCAGAAACCGCCCGCGTTCGGTATCGATATGGCTGTATAGATGGTGGCCCTTTTTCCAGTAGGTGTTGGCCGGGTCCAGCTGCTCGAAGTTGGACACCAGATGCGCGCCGTCGAACTGGCCGTGGCCCAAGTCGCCGGTCAGCGAAGCCAGCCAAGTGCCGCCCAGCATGCCGCCCTGATAGCGCATCGGATTCTTGCCCGCCACGCCGGCCCAGTACGACAGCGGCGAGCCCGCCAAAAGGATGGGACCGACGTCGTCCGGCGCCGAGGCCGCCACCATCGCCAGCGCCCAGCCGCCCTGGCAGTTGCCGATGGCGAAGGGTTTGCCGGCATTGCCCGGATGCAGCTCGCGCACGCGCTTGAGGAAGGCCTTTTCGGCCCGCCACACGCACTCTATGGTTTGCCCCGGCACCGGCACCGGGAAGAACATCACGAAATAGCACGGGTGGCCCTGGCGCAGCGCGATGCCGATTTCGCTGTCCATCTTGAAGCCGCCGATGCCCGGACCGTGGCCGGCGCGCGGATCGATCACCACGAACGGGCGCAGGCTGGGATCGGTCGGCGTGCAGTTGGCCGGCGGGCGGATCGCCGCCAGCGCGTAGTTGACCGGCTGCGGCAGCTCGCGGCCGTCCATGATGATGTCGAAATCAAACACCAGCACCGGCGGGTTGCCGGAGGCTGCGTGCT
>NZ_JAELTR010000103.1:0-5513 GCF_016428945.1 Chromobacterium sp. ASV23 | reverse complement strand
TGTAACGCGCCATGGCTGTTTACCGGGTCGGGTTGTTCAGCAGGCTGGCGTGCAGGCGGCCGGATACCACGCGGACGTTGTCCAGCACCAGCTTGTTGCGGCGCACCAGCCAGTTGTAGCCCAGCACCGCCGGCACCGCGACGGCCAGGCCGATGGCGGTCATGATCAGCGCCTCGCCTACCGGGCCGGCTACTTTGTCGATGGAGGCTTGGCCGGAGGTGCCGATTTTCACCAGCGCGTGGTAGATGCCCCATACGGTGCCGAACAGACCAACAAACGGCGCGGTGGAGCCGACGGTGGCGATCACCGACAGGCCGTTCTGCATGTGGTGGCTGGCGGAGTCGACCGCGTCGGAGATGGCCATCGCCACCCAGGTGTTCAGGTCGACACGATTGGCCAGCTCGCCTTTGTGTTCGCGCGCGGCTTCGATGCCGGCGACGGCGACGGCGCTGTACATGCCTTCGTCGGCCAGCTCGCTGGCGGCTTTTTGCAGATCCACGCCGTGGTGGCCCAGCAGTTCATGCCCCTGCTTGATCAGGCGGCGTTGTTCCAGCAGCTTGACGATGCCCACATACCAAGTGGAGGCGGACATGATCAGCAGAATGATCAGCGTACCCTTCGCCACGAAGTCGCCCTGCGACCACAGCGCGTCGATGCCGTACGGATTGGAGGTGTTGACGGTTTCGGCCGCCAGTGCCGGCAGCGCGCTCAGCGCGGCGGCAGCGCCCAGGACTTTGCCCAGAAATGCGCGAGTGATCTTGGTCATGGTATTTGCTCCTTTGTGTCTTGAGAGGCCCTGGTCTTAGGAGCCAGAGTCCATTTTGAAGCCGAATTCCTGTTTCAATTGGGAATTGGCCTGGCAGGTGTAACCCTGCAATGCGGTAGTAATGGCGGCTTTGAACGCGCTGCGATAACGCGGCGGAATGTCGCCGCTGAAATTGAAGCTGGCGTCGCCGCTGTATTTGCCGCTGGCGCCGACGCTGAACACCACGTTCACCACGCCCTGGATTTCGTCTTCCTGGGCCTTGGACGGGTATTCCGGCGATTCCAGATGGCTGCAGTTGGCCTTGGCGGACACCGGGCCTTTCGGCGCTTCCACTGCCGGCGCCGGCGTCGGCGCTGGTTGCGGCGTCGGATCGGCGGTCACCGACTGGATCGCGTTCTGCGATTGCACCATCGGCGGCGGATTGACCACTGGCGGCACATAGGCCTGCGGTTTCGGCGCTGTCGGCTGCTGCACCACTTTTTCGATCTTCGGCGGCGGCGGAGGCGGTGGCGGCGGCGGTTCGCTGATCACCGACACTTCCACCTTCTGCTGGATCACCTTCACCACGCCCTGGGCCAAGCCGGTCACCAGCGCGTAGATCAGCACGGCGTGGAATATGATCACCCCGGCCAGACCGGCGAATCGTCGGCGCGGCGGAGGTCCTCCTACCCCTTTGGCTGTGATACTAGTCATATGGGTTACCCACTCTTTAAAAACCGGCAAGCCGGACATTGCCGCCTTGTGGGCAGAAACGCCCGGACTCGCCGACGGATTACCATACCAGATGGATGCGAGGCACCGCATCCTTTGGCACCTACTACTTGGGCTTACTACCCATGACAGAATGCTATAGCTGCAAACTAAATACAATAGCCAAACGCTACAGTTTGTACGACGCCTTCAGGAAGTAGGCGCGGCCCACCGGGTCAGCCAACACCGGATCGTAGCCAAACTGGAAAGTCTTGGTCTGATTGCTGAATGGCGGTTCTTGGTCAAATAGGTTTTTCACGCCCGCGGTCAGTGTCAGCTTCTTGTTCCAGATATGGGTTCCGGACAAGTTCCAGTTGGAATACGGTTTGACGTTGTGATTCTCACCATTCGGATTCATGTCCGTATAACCTGATGAGTAATTCTGAACCAGTTGTGCGCTCCAATTGGCTCTTGCCCAACTGAAAGCTAAGCTATGCTTCCAGCGCAAGGTCGGGGATAGAATGTCTTGATACCAGCCGCCAAGCGGGCTGTAATAAGTACCGCCCTTCTCCAGTTGCTGAACATACTTGGATGTGTAGGTACCATCTAGGTTGATGCCGAAGTCACCGTAGACACTCTTCGGGAAGCGAAAGGCGAAGCTGAGATCCACGCCTGCCGCGCTCAAATTTCCCAAATTCTCGGTGGGCGTTTTGACGTAATCCAAAGACCCATCTGCATTCCGGACAAAGCGATCAGCATACTTCGCAGGATCGGCAAAGATCGCGCCGGGATCAAGCACCCCTATCGTGTTCTGTATCATGGTCCACCAGAAATCAGCGCTGGCCGTGATCGACTTGGTCGGCTCGATCACGATGCCGAAAGTCAGCGATGATGCTTTTTCAGGGCTCAAGCTACGGCTGCCTCCCTGCTGCACCATGAATTGCTGGTTACAATCTTGCGCCTTGTTGCCACCATTAGCCGGCGAGCCGTTAGGGCAGCGCACCGGATCATTGAACTTGTTAGCAGTGTAGGTTTGGGAATCCGGCATGAATACATCATACAAAGAAGGCGCACGGAATCCCTTGCTGGCAGAACCGCGGAACAGCACTTGCGAAACTGGTTGATATTTGAATGCAACCTTGGGATTGAAGGAATTGCCGAAATCGTTGTAATGGTCAAAACGTGATGCGACTTGCAATTCCAATCCCTTCACCACCGGAATTTCCGCCTCGGCATACAGGGCGGAAGCATTACGCTGACCACTCGTCGATTGCGAGTTGGCGATGCCAGAGCCGATGGCGTTGCGTGCCGTATCTTGGATCTGGCTATCCAGTTTTTCATGGCGAACTTCCGCGCCGAATGCCGCAGCTAGCATGCCGGCAGGCAACGAGAACAGCTCTTTACTAGCTTTGAAATCGGCTAGCGCTGTTGAGTACTTGGCAATCCATCCATCGCCATAAAGCCGGACGCTGTCCCAGGCACCTGGCGCCGAGGGGCCGAACGGATTGATGGTGCCATCCTTGAATGCCTGCCGAATCAGCGTTTCATTGGCGTAACCATCCTTGTAATTAATCGTGGTCTTGTTTTCCGAGTACACCGCACCACTGCGATAGTCCCAGCCGGCCAGCAAGCCCTCGGCATTGAACGCTAAACGCTGCGTATCAGAAGTGCTCTTAGTAGTACGCGGACCCAAGGGAACTGAGCGCGAGTTCAAGACTACAGGGCTGCCATCAGTGGGTGTGCCATCCGGCAAAGTGGTTGGGTAATACTTGTCACCGGGGAGCAGGGTCACGATCTTGGACAACGGCGTCGGCGAGATGCGCGTAGTGCTGACATTGCGCGCCCCCATGTATTGCAGCGAAAATTCATGATCGCCAATACGTTTTGTGCCCTTGGCCAGAGCAGTCAATTGCTCCACTTCCGGCGTCAAGTCCATAAACAGCGTAGACATCTCGCCACAAGCATTTGCATCAAGCGGCAACGCGTATGGCGGCTGGCAATTGGGTGAAGCAGGATTGTAGGCTTTACCCTTGTATATGAAGTTTGAAGGGAAAACCGAACCGCTCAGGTTATCTGCGCTAAGGTTCTTATATGCAAAGCTACGCTCCATTGTGGTGATGCGCTGCACCTTCTGATAAGCGAGCGAGCCATAGACATTCCAACCATCCTTGGATAAGTCGCCCACTCCACCCAGCAGATTGACACTACCGGTATTGCCGCCCTGCTGATCCGTAGACAGCCATTCGCCCCCCACGGTCAAACCGTTGTAGCTTTTCTTGGTGATGAAGTTAATCACGCCACCAATCGCATCAGAGCCATAAATCGCCGAAGCGCCATCGCGCAGCACTTCGATGCGTTCAACCGCTGACAGTGGAATGGCATTCAAGTCAGTGGCAATGCCGCTGATCGCCTGACTTGCCACTCTGCGGCCATCAAGCAGCACCAACGTGTATTGGGAACCAAGCGCGCGCAGACTGGCATAGGACGCACCACCGCTTACCGATTGCACCGATGAGGCACCGACTGTTGCCGATTGATTGCTGGACAGCGAGTTGACCACCTGTTCAACCGTGGTGAATCCCTGCTTGGTCATTTCCTCGGTGCGAAGGATGGTGACCGGCAGCGCTTTCTCCTGCTTGATGCTGCGCTTGATATTGGAGCCGGTGACTTCCACCCGGTCCAATTCGCCCGAATTATCGGCAAACGACAACGACGCATGCGCACCGATGCCAATGACAGCCAGCGCCATCGCCAGCTTGTTTTTCTTCATCACGGAACTCTCCTTCACTCTATTTCCCAAGCGCCGCCTGCTGGTTCGGTTGCCAGCATGACGGGCAGTGCGAAGCCGCGCTCAATGCGTGCGGGCTATGTTTCGAGTGTGTGAAGAGCCCGAATTTACTGTCAATAATTGAAATGCATCGTCACAATAAGTTACAAAAAAGCACAAATCATTAACTTAACAGGCCTTACTTTTTCCAGCCCGGACAAGATGCCATAGCCATGAAAATGCACGGCGCATGGGCAAATAGACTGGTTGTTGAGTCCTTAATTTTCGTCTATGTGACACATCCAGAGTGCGTCGCAACCATGACTGTTAGCGTCGCCATAGCGAAAGAAATGTTGTTTTTTTGCAAAAAAATATTTACACGGCGAACTTAAGCAAGTTAATGCTTACTGATTAAATCAATTTTACTCATGTATGCCATGATAAAATTGAAACAACTGTTTGACTGCTGGAGCCAATGCCGTTCCACAATCAGTAAAAACAAAACCGGCCCCGCAGGGCCGGTTGGTCTGGATCGGAGCAAGCTCTCGCGCTAGGCCGGCACCGCCGCCGCGCTCCAGCCTTGCGGGATCGCGCCCAGCAGCTTCTTGGTGTAGCTGTCCTGCGGCGCGCGGTAGATCACATCGGCGTCCGCCTGCTCCACCACCTGGCCTTTATTCATCACCAGCACCTGGTCGGAGATGTGCTTCACCACCGCCAGATCGTGCGAGATGAACAGATAGGACAGCTTGAACTCGTCCTGCAGGTCCTGCAGCAGGTTCAGCACCTGCGCCTGCACCGACACGTCCAGCGCCGACACCGATTCGTCGCAGATCAGCACTTCCGGCTTCAGCGTCAGGCAGCGCGCGATGGCGATGCGCTGGCGCTGGCCGCCGGAGAACTCGTGCGGATACTTGGCCAAGGCGCCGGCCGGCAGGCCCACCTTGTCCAGCAGGTCTTGCGCCAAGCGGCGGCGTTGCCCGGCGTCCTGGCCGATGCCGTGCAGCAGCATCGGTTCGGTCAGGATCTGCTCGACGGTGAAACGCGGGTTCAGCGACGCGTAAGGGTTCTGGAAGATGATCTGGATGCGCTTCTTGTAGGCGTGGAATTCCTTGGCGCTCATCCCGATCAGGTCTTTGCCATGAAACAGCGCCTTGCCGGCGGTAGCCTGGTGCAGCCGCACCAGGGTCAGGCCCACCGTGGTCTTGCCGGAGCCGGATTCGCCGACGATGCCCAAGGTCTTGCCGCGCGCCAGTTGGAACGAGACGTCCTTCACCGCGTGGAACTGGCGCT
>NZ_JAELTR010000102.1:0-5909 GCF_016428945.1 Chromobacterium sp. ASV23 | reverse complement strand
GCCCAGGGTGTTGCCGTCGCTGCCGCGCGGATACTGCGCGCTGCCGGAGGCCGGCCACGACGGCGTGCTCACCTGCATCACCACGCCATTGCCCTGGTTGTCCCACGCCAGCACGCCCTTGGAGTGGCCCCACGGCGCGCCGCAGGAAGCGCCGGAGCAGGAGGGAATGGCCGGATCGCCATAGAACTGGTCGTTCCACACCACGTAATTGAGCGTGCCGTTGTAAATCTGGTTGAATGTCGCGCCGACAGGGTCAGTCGTGGTGTCGCCCACACAGCCGCCGCCCTGGCTCAGGCTGGGCTGGCTGCTGCTGGCGTAGACGAACTGCTGGCTGAAGCCGTTGCCGCTGGTGTAGTCCTGCGGGCTGCCGCCGAACTGGCAGCTGTCCACCTGGGCCGAACCGCCGCAGCCGGGAAAGGACGCGGCGTTGAACTTGAAGGCGAACCACCAGTTGACCGGGTGGCTGGCGTCCAGCATGGGAGACGGGGCGGCGTGGACGAGCGCCGGCAGCGCGGCGAGGCTGAGCGCCGCGGCCAAGGCGGCGCGGCGTAAGGTTGGGGGAACAGTCATGGCGTTTCTCCAGATATTGTTTGATGTGAAGCGGCCGTTTCATGGCCGCGCGCCATGCTGATTGAGTATTGTGTAAGCAGCGTTAAGATGATCTGGTTAGAAACATTCCTTAACGTTTTCCTCTGTTTGTAATGAAAACGCCTCCGCGTGGCGGGGGCGTGGCAGATAGTGGGGCGCGATCAGATGGCGGCGGCCAGGCGCGAGCCCTGGTCGATGGCGCGCTTGGCGTCCAGTTCGGCCGCCACGTCTGCGCCGCCGATCAGGTGCACCGGCTTGCCTGCGTCCAGCAGCGGCTGCTGCAGTTCGCGCAGCGGGTCCTGGCCGGCGCAGATCACCACATTGTCCACTGGCAGCACCTGCGATTCGCCCTTGACCGTGATGTGCAGGCCGGCATCGTCGATCTTGTCGTAGCTCACGCCGGACAGCATCCGCACCCGCTTCATCTGCAGGCTGGCGCGGTGGATCCAGCCGGTGGTCTTGCCCAGGCCTTCGCCCACCTTGCTGGTCTTGCGTTGCAGCAGATAGACCTCGCGCGGGCTCTTGTGCGGCTGCGGGCCTTGCGGCGCCAGGCCGCCGGCGGTGTCGCCCGTCATGTCCACGCCCCATTCGCGCATGAAGGCCTCGGTGTTCAGCGAGGTGGACTGGCCCTCGTGGCACAGGTATTCCGCGGTATCGAAACCGATGCCGCCGGCGCCGATGATGGCTACCTTCTTGCCCACCGGCTTCTTGTGCTTGAGCACGTCCAGATAGCTCAGCACCATCGGGTGGTCCACGCCCGGGATGGCCGGCGTGCGCGGCGCGATGCCGGTGGCCAGGATGACTTCGTCGAAGCCGGCCAGATCGGCGGCGGCGACGCGGGTGTTCAGCTTCAGCTCGACGCCGGTGGTTTCGATGCGGCGCTTGAAGTAGCGAATGGTTTCATAGAACTCTTCCTTGCCCGGAATCTGCTTGGCCACGTTGAACTGGCCGCCGATCTCATTGGCCGAATCGAACAGCGTGACGCTGTGGCCGCGTTGGGCGGCGACGGTGGCGAAGGCCAGGCCGGCCGGGCCGGCGCCGACGACAGCCAGCTTCTTGGGCGCGGCGGCGGTTTCGTAGTTCAGCTCGGTTTCGCGGCAGGCGCGCGGGTTGACCAGACAGGAGGTCAGCTTGCCCTGGAAGATGTGGTCCAGACAGGCCTGGTTGCAGCCTATGCAGGTATTGATCTCGTCGCCGCGGCCTGCCGCCGCCTTGCCCACGAAGTCCGGATCGGCCAAGAAGGGGCGCGCCATGGACACCATGTCGGCGCAGCCGCTGGCCAGGATGTCCTCGGCCACTTCCGGGGTGTTGATGCGGTTGGTGGTGATCAGCGGGATCTTTACCTGGCCCATCAGCTTCTTGGTCACCCAGGCGAAGCCGCCGCGCGGCACCATGGTGGCGATGGTGGGCACGCGGGCTTCGTGCCAGCCGATGCCAGTGTTGATCAGGGTGGCGCCGGCCTTTTCGATTTCGCGCGCCAAGTGGGCCACTTCGTCCCAGGTGCTGCCGTCCTGCACCAGGTCCAGCATGGACAGGCGGTAGATGATGATGAAGTTGGGGCCGGCCGCCGCGCGCACCGCCTTGACGGTTTCGATGGCGAAGCGGATGCGGTTCTCAAAGCTGCCGCCCCAGTCGTCGCTGCGTTTGTTGGTGGCGCGGGCGATGAACTGGTTGATCAAATAGCCTTCCGAACCCATCACCTCGACGCCGTCGTAGCCGGCCTGCTGCGCCAGCTTGGCGCAGCGGGCGAAATCGGCGATGGTTTGCCAGATGTCGGCGTCGGACAGCTCGCGCGGCTTGTAGAAGTTGATCGGCGCGATCAAGGGCGAGGCCGACACGCACTTTTCCTGGAAGCTGTAACGGCCGGAGTGCAGGATCTGCAGCGCGATCTTGCCGCCGGCGGCATGCACGGCGTCGGTCACCAGCTTGTGCTGGGGCACTTCATGCTCGTCCGACAGCTGGGCCGCGCCCTCCGCCACGCAGCCCTCGGCATTGGGGCCGACACCGCCGGTGACGATCAGCGCTACGCCGCCACGGGCGCGCTCGGCGTAGAAGGCGGCCATTTTTTCGAACCCGTTCGGGGATTCTTCCAGGCCGGTGTGCATCGAACCCATCAGCACGCGGTTTTTCAGCGTGGTGAAGCCCAGGTCCAGTGGGGCCAGCAGGTGCGGGTAAGCGCTCATGTTTCTTCCTCGTGTCCGTTATGTAGCGGCTCGGGCGGGGCGCGCCCAAGCCTTTGATTCGTCTGGCGATGTCAACCCTGTTGGCCAAGATACTTACTGGTAAGTAAGTTGTCAACGCAAGCGCCGCGCAATCACCTGTCATTGTGCTGTTGTACCTGACTATAATCGCCGCAGACGACTGGCGTCGTCGCTAACAAAGGAGAATAAAGATGTGCCAAGAAACGCACCACGCTCACACGGATTGCCTGACCCCGCTGCAGCAGCGCCCGCTGGGCCGCCGCGGCTTCCTGAAGCTGGCCACGCTGGGCGGCGGTGCCATGCTGCTGGGCAGCTTTGTGCCGCGCACGGCCTGGGCGGCCAAGGGCACCGACGTGCTGCTGCTGTCCTGCATGGATTACCGGCTGGTCGATGAAACCGCCGCCTTCATGAACGGCATGGGCCTGCGCGACAACTACGACCACATCGTGCTGGCCGGCGCTTCGCTGATTTCCATCACCGACAAGTTCCCGGCCTGGAACACCACCTTCTGGCAGCATCTAGGCGTGGCGATAGACCTGCACCACATCAAGAAAGTGGTGTTGCTGGACCATCGCGATTGCGGCGCCTACAAGGTGGTGTTCGATGAAGACTTCGCCAAGGAGCCGGCGAAGGAAACGGAAATCCATGCCACGGCGCTGAAGACCTTGCGGCGGGCCATCTTGGACAAGCACCCGCAGCTGGCGGTGGAGAGCTATCTGATGGCGCTGGACGGCAAGGCGGAGGCGATTCCGGCCTGACGGCCGGATGTAGAAAACGGACCCGTTGCGGGTCCGTTTGCGCCTAGTACGGCTGGCAGGAGAAACGCACTGCCAGCTGGTACTGGCCGTTCAGTTGCCTGGGTTGCAGGCTGCTGTCTTCGGCGCCGGCGTCGCCATCCAGATCGGTCCGCGTCATTTGCCCCACTTTCATTCCCAGATTCATGCAAACCTGGTTGGCCTTTTTCGACACTGCACGCGTCACGGCCTGGCTGGTGCTGCCCTGGCCATGCAGCAGATAGGTCTGGTCGGACGAGGCGCTGAGATTGACCTGCGCGGTGGCGCCCAGGTCACTGGCGGTTTGCTGCAACTGGCTACAAGCGGCCAACGGCGACAAGGCTGCAGCCAGCAGTAAAAGATTCCAACGCATGCTGTTTACTCGCAACGGAACAGCAGCGTGGTCTTGTAGTCCTGATCGCTGCGGATCGGCAGCACATAGCTGGCTACGCTTTTGGCCATTTGCGTCAGCGCGCTGTCGCCATCGTTCTTCGACTCATCTTCTCGATTCAGCACCACCAGTTTCTTCTTCTGGTCCTTGCAGATTTCGTTGGCTTTGCCCACCGCGTTATCCAGCGCGTCCTTGGCATTATCCGCCATGGCGACCGCGGAATAGGTATTGTTCTGTTGCGGCAAAATAGTGGCCTTGAACGAGGAGCAGGCGGACAGCGACAGCACCGTTACGGCAAGCAGCGGAAGAGTCTTGATTTGCATGATGAACCATTGATCAGAATTGAATTTTGGCGCGCCCGCACATGCCCATTCGATGGGCGATAAAACGGGAGCGTGTCAATAATAGTTAAGCCAAAATTTTCTGTACAAGGCTGTTTTGTAAATTGAAACGCACAAAAACCGAAATGGATACCTGCTGGATATTTAAATTTTCACAGGATAGCCGCTGGTTAAGCGAATGAATGCCAATAAAATATTTTATGAAATCCATTTAAGTAACAAATGTCTTGATTGTTGATTTTGTTGCTTATATCGATCAATAAAAAAGATATTGGCATTTAAATTTATTTTCTTGCTGGTTGTGGCCGTTTTCATCGCCAGGCGCTGTGGGCAGACGGGTGTTGCATTTCTGCTTCCTTTTCCGGTTCGGGACGCTGGCAACAAGCCGCAGCGCGTCTGGGGTAAGCAAGGTTTGGCTCAGGCGTTTTTTTGCGCCAGCCAATGCAGCAGGTCGGCCTCTACCTCGGCGCGGTTGCGCTCGTTCAACATTTCGTGCCGGCCGCCCGGATATACCTTGCTTTGCAAGTCCAGCACGCCGGCGTCGCGGTAGCGGATTTCCAGTTGGCCCAGCGCCAGCCGGCCCAGACTGACTGGGTCGCGGTTGCCGGCAAACAGCAGGATGCGGCAATGGCGGTTGATGGCGGCGCCGGCCGCCTCGCCCGCTTCCATGGCAATGATGCCGTCGAACAGGTCGGCCCACAGGCCCGGCGTCGGGTCGAAGCCGCAGTCAGGGTCCGCGATATAGGCATCCACCTCGGCCGGGTCGCGGCTGAGCCAGTCCATGCCAGTGCGCCACGGCGGAAAACCCAGATTGAAGCTGCCGAAGACCAGCCTGGCCATCAGCCGGCTGGGGCGGTCCCACCCGTTGCGCCGACCCAGGTATCGCGCCAAGCCGCCCAGCAGCCGCGCCAATGCGTTTTGACGATAGCCGGTGGACGACAGCATCAGCCCGGACAGATGGGCGCCGTAGCGCAGGAAATAGGCGCGGGCGATGAAGCTGCCCATGCTGTGGCCCAGCAGGACAAGGGGCTGGCCGGGATGTTCGGCGGCGGCGTGGCGACGCACCGTTTCCACATCGTCCACCACCTTGCGCCAGCCGTCCTCGGCGGCGAAGAAGCCGCGCGGCGCGGGCGACGCGCCGTGGCCGCGGTGGTCGTGCGCGTACACGGCGTAGCCGGCTTCCGCCAGCATGCTGGCGAAGCGGTGGTAGCGCGCGGCGTACTCGCTCATGCCGTGCGAGATCAGCACCACGGCGCGTATCGGTCCCTCCGGCCGCCATTGGCATAGCGGAATGGCGACGCCGTCGGCGGCGGTCAGGGTGGCGCGTAGCATGCGCGGTCCTCTCGTTTCAGCCGAGCAGCGGCCGGTTGTCGAAATGGGGGTGGGTCAGCGAAGTCAGCACATGGTCGCGCCAGGCGCCGTTCAGGAACAGATAGTTCTTGGCCTGGCCTTCGATCACGAAGCCCAGCCGCTGCAGCAAGGCCGCGCTGCGCGCGTTGGACGGCTGGTAATTGGCCTGGATGCGGTGCAGCTTCAATTCGTCGAAAGCGAAGCGTATCGCCGCCTGCAGCGCCTCGCGCATCAGGCCCTGGCCTTCGCAGGCATGGTCTATGCC
>NZ_JAELTR010000101.1:0-5921 GCF_016428945.1 Chromobacterium sp. ASV23 | reverse complement strand
CCCCCCCCCCCCCCCCCCCCCCCCCCCCCCCCCCCCCCCCCCCCCCCCCCCCCCCCCCCCCCCCCCCCCCCCCCCCCCCCCCCCCCCCCCCCTTTTTTCATCACCCGCCCACCACCGACATCTACACCTCCGTGCTGTCGTCGGCAGCGTCAGATGTGTATAAGAGACAGGGGCCGCACGCTGACGCCGGCCGCGCCTGCGCCGCCGCCCGCCCCGCGCGCTTGGCTGCCGCAGGCGCTGCGCGCCGAACCCGGGCTGACGGCGCGCTGGCTGGGCAACGATGTGCTGGAGCTGACCGGCCGCTGCCGCGACAGCGGCCAGTTGCTGACGCTGACCACTCGCTTGCGCGCGGCCGGCGTCCGTCTGCGGCAGGAAACCGTGTGCGACGACGAACTGCGGCGTTCGGTTCGCGCGCTGATGGCGAGCTATGGCTACCCCGATGCGACGGTCACGCTGGATGCGGCGGGCCATGCCGACATCGACGGCCCGGTGGCCGGCGATACCGCCGCGCTGGCGGCCGCGTTGGATAAGCTGCCGGGGCTGGTGGGCTGGCGCCTGTCCGACCGCGGTGCCGATGAGCTGGCCGCCTTGTTGCCGAGGCTGAAGGCCGCCGGCTTGCTCGCCGGCCTCAGCGCCGCGCGCGGCGACCAGGGCTGGTTGCTGTCCGGCCAATTGGACGAGGCCCGCCAGGCGCGGCTGGCGGCGTTTCTGCAAATCGTCAATGCCGAGCCGGGCCGGACGCTGCCGCTGCGTTTCGTCGGCGCGGCCAGCAGCGCCAAGGCGGCCGACTATCTGCCCGCCGCCATGGCCGGCGTGGGCGGCAACGCCGAGGCGCCATACCTGCAGCTGGCCAACGGCATGCGCCTGCTGCCGGGCAGCCCGGTGCGGCAGGGCTTGCGCGTGGCGGCGATAGACGCCGATGGCGTATCGCTGGCCGGCGCGCGTGAACTGATATTCCTTCCTTTGCACAGTTGAGGCTAGACATGTACACCCTGACCGAACTGGAAGACCGCCTGGCCGCCGATGCGTCCGGCCATCAGCGCCGGACCTTGCTGGAAACCTTGAACGCGACGGTGATGGCGCTGGGACGGGCGCAGCGCGAGCCGCAGAGCGCAGAGCGCTACGCCAGCCTGGAGCGGCAGCGCCTGGCCGCCCTGGCGGCGATGCGGGTGGTGGATACGGTATGGAGCCGCTTGCACTCGTAGCGAGTGGTGACTTGAGAGTGGTTGCTTTCGCACGGCAGGTGAATGGTATTGTCAGCCCTCTTGTTTTTAACACGGTATCGCCGATGCGCAGTGCATCGTAAATAAGTTTCTCGGCCTTGCCGTCCCTGTTACCGACGGTTATTAGATTAGAAATAACGATTTCGCATGCGCTGATAGCTAATCGATATAATGGGGCTAGCTTTGGGAGAGTCACCGTGTACAAACATCTGGAAGATTTCGTCGGCGGCACGCCGTTGGTCAAACTGAAACGTCTGCCATCCGGCAACGGCAACGTGGTGTTGCTGAAGCTGGAGGGCAACAATCCGGCGGGCTCGGTCAAGGACAGGCCGGCGCTGTCGATGATCCGCCGCGCCGAGCAGCGCGGCGACATCCAGCCCGGCGACACGCTGATCGAACCCACCAGCGGCAATACTGGCATCGCGCTGGCGATGGCGGCGGCGATGATGGGTTACCGCATGGTGCTGATCATGCCGGAAAACTCCAGCGCCGAGCGGGTGCTGGCGATGCGCGCCTACGGCGCCGAGGTGATCCTGACCCCGGCGGCGGGCTCCATGCCCGCCGCCATCGACCTGGCGCGCAGCATGGAGGCGGCAGGCCAGGGCCGCATCCTGGATCAGTTTGCCAATCCGGATAATCCGCAGGCGCATTACGAAACCACTGGCCCGGAAATCTGGGAGCAGACCGGCGGCAAGATCACGCACTTCGTCTCCAGCATGGGCACCACCGGCACCATCATGGGCACCAGCCGTTTCCTGAAAGAAAAAAATCCGGCTATCCGCATTGTCGGCGTGCATCCGGAGCCGGGCAGCCAGATCGCCGGCATCCGCAAATGGGAAGACCCGTATGTCCCCAAGATCTGCGACTTCTCCCGCGTGGACGAGATCCAGCATGTCGGCCAGCAAGAAGCCGAAGACACTGCCCGGCTGCTGGCGCGGCGCGAAGGCATCCTGGCCGGCCCGTCTTCCGGCGGCGCATTGGCGGTCGCCCTGCGCCTGGACGCCCAACTGAAGGACGCGGTCATCGTGTCCGTGGTGTGCGATAGGGGCGACCGTTACCTTTCCACCGGATTGTTCGACCACGCTTGACGGTGTGTCGACGGCGGCCGGCTTGGCGGCGAGGGAAGGGTTGATTAGCATGTGGGTTTTGCCAATGGAATGCCATCATGCTGCAACTGTATGTTGATCACGATTTTCTCAGCCCCTACGCCATGGCGGCTTTTGTCGCGTTGACCGAGAAGGGCCTGCCTTTTACCGTTCTCACCCGCAATCTGGACGGCGGCGAGCAATTCGAGCCGGGTTATCGCGCGCAGTCGCTGACTTCGCGCGTCCCCATGCTGGTGGACGGCGATTTTCATCTCAGCGAGTCGTCCGCCATCATCGAATACCTGGAAGACGCCTATCCCGACACCGCCCGCGTATTGCCCATGGATTTGAAGGCTCGCGCCCGCGCGCGCCAGTTGCAGGCCTGGCTGCGCAGCGATCTCTTGCCGTTGCGGGATGAGCGCACCACCGCCACCGTGTTCGGGCGCAAACCGGCATTGCAACTATCGCCAGCCGCCCGCGCGGCGGCGGACAAGCTGATCGCAGTGGCCGAGGCATTGGTGCCGGCCGATGGCGGCAATCTGTTTGGCGACTGGTGTGTGGCCGATGCCGAGCTGGCCTTGTTGTTGCGGCGATTGACGCAAGACGAGCTGCCGGCCAGGCTGGCTCACTATGCCGAACGGCAATGGCTGCGGCCGTCGTGTGTCGCCTGGAGGGCGCGCCAGGCGAGGTCGTGAGTCGCATACTTCCTATAATGTCTTCATAACAAGACAGGGGGTGGCGATGAATCTATCGCGGATAAGCAGGCTGCTGGTCTGTATATTGCTGGTCTGCGCCTGCGCGCCGCCGGCGTCGGCCGCGCCGCGCGATCTGTTTTTCGTCACCCAGGTGTTTCCTCCCTTTATTACCCAGGATACGGCGGGCAAGCCGGATGGCGGGCTGGTGGTTGTGCTGCAGGAAGCCTGCAGACGTCTGTCCTGGCGTTGCACGGTGCAGATCATGGTATGGAAGCGCGCCTTGCTGATGATCAGCTTGGGCGAGGCCGATGGCCTGGTTCTGGCGCAAGATGCGCCGGAGCGGCGAGCGGTGATGGACTTGTCCAGGCCGGTGCTGGTCAGCAGCTATGGCCTGTATGCGCGCAATGGCAATCCGCTGCGCTATCGGCAGCCGGCTGATCTGTCCGGCCGCAGCGTGGCGGTGTATGGTCCATCGTTGTCGCAGACCAACTGCGAAAAGCTGGTGCAGGGTGTGCCGGGCGTCGATCTGAAGGTGGAGCTGGATCCGCAAACGGTATTGCGCAAGCTGTCTGCCGGCCGTTACGGCGCGGACGGGGTGGCCTTTTCCAACGATGATGTGGCGCGCTACTGGATCCGCCGCGATGGGCTTTCGGATTTGCATCAACTGGCTGAAGTGAAAACGCTTGCCTATTTGTACGGTTTCACTCGCAGCCGGGTGCAGCCCGGCATGCTGGACGAATTCAACCGCGCGCTGGATGAGATGTGCCGCGATGGCAGCTTGCAGAAGCTGGCCGCGCCTTACGGCATCCGCCCGGTTGCCTGCCGCTGAATGCGCGTTGAGCGGGCAAAGCGGTTATCATAAGGGCACATTCCGCCGCGACCACGGCGTCCCACGCAGCGCAGAACAAGCAAAACCATGTCGCAACATACATTTTCCCCGGACGAGAATGTCCATTGCAGCCCCAAGGGTTGGTATCAGCTGGCCAGCGAGCGGCCAGGCTTCATTCACGACGCGGCGCAGGCCGCCGCCATCGAGCAATTGGACCGGCTGTGGCACCAATTGGTGGATTTCAAGGCCAAGCGCAACCGCTTCCTCGGCCGCAGCCTGCGCAGCCCGGAAGTGCCGCGCGGCCTGTATTTCTGGGGCGGCGTCGGCCGCGGCAAAAGTTTTCTGATGGACGCCTTCTACGCCTGCGTGCCTTACCGCCGCAAGCGCCGCATCCATTTCCACAATTTCATGGCGGAAACGCACCGCGAGCTGCGGAAGTTCGCCGGCAACAAGGACCCGCTGCTGGCCTACGCCGATGAGATCGCCAAGGCCACCCGGCTGCTGTGTTTCGATGAATTCCATGTGTCCGACATCGCCGATGCGATGATACTGGGCCGCCTGCTGGCGGCGCTGCTGGAGCGCGGCGTGGTGGTGGTGACCACCTCCAACTACGCGCCGGACGATCTGTACCCTAACGGTCTGCAGCGGCAGAACTTTCTGCCGACGATAGCGCTGATCAAGCGCGAGCTGGACGTGCTGAACGTGGACGGCGGCCATGATTATCGTCTGCGCGAGCTGACGCGCGAGCCGCTGTTCATGGTGCCGGCGGATGAGGCCAACGAGTGGCGGATGGAACAGTTGTTTGTCAAAGTCGGCACCGGCGCCGAGCTGCCGCAAAAGTCCATCACCGTATTGGACAGAGAGATTGCGGTGAAGCGGATGTCGCCCGGCGTGATCTGGTTCGACTTCATGGCGCTGTGCGATGGCCCGCGCGCGCAGACCGACTATCTGGAAATCGCCAGCGAATACCACACGGTATTCCTGTCCGGCATCCCCAAGCTCACTGCCAAGCAGGCGTCCATCGCCCGCCGCTTCACCTGGCTGGTGGACGTGTTCTACGATAATCGCGTCAAGCTGATCGCCTCGGCCGAGGCGCCGCCGGAGGAAATCTATACCGAAGGCGTGCAATCCGGCGAATTCTTCCGCACAGCCAGCCGCCTCACCGAGATGCAGTCCAAGAGCTATCTTGAACTGCCGCATCAATCGATGGCGCAAAGCCACGACCAGCCGCCGCCGGGCGTGGCGCTGTAGACATCAGTTGCGCGCCGGCTGGATATCCAGCTCCTGGATATGGTCGGCCGCCATGATGTCGCGCGCCAGGTCCACCACGCTGAAGAAGGTGCGGCGGTCCTGCGCCGAAATCATGAAGCTCCAGCGGGTGCCGCTGGCGTCGGCCTGGATGCTGATGCTTTCCTCATGCAGCTTGAGGCCGAACGGCGACAAGCGGCCAGCCAGCGTTTCCACCGTCCAGGAATGCTCCGGATTGAGCTTGACGTTGACGAACAGGCTGACCCGGCGCGGCAGCACGCCTTCTATCCGGTTGACCACGGTGACGAAGACCATGCACAGAATGGTCAGCGCGATGGCTGCCGCGTAGAAGCCTACGCCGATCAGGATGCCGATCACCGACGACATCCACACCGATGCGGCCGAGGTCAAACCACTGATGCTCAACCCTTCTTTCATGATCATGCCGGCGCCAAGAAAGCCGATGCCGGTCAACACCCCCTGCGCCACCCGCGTCATGTCGGGGTGGACGGCATCCGGCGTGGCGCCGCCGTACCAGTAGCCCGAGTAACCGATGATGGTGATAGCCGCGGACGAGGCCATGCAAACCAGGCCATAGGTGCGCATGCCGGCGGCGCGGCCGTTGTACCAGCGTTCATAGCCCAGCAGGCTGCCCAGGCACAAACCGCCCAGCAGATTGCCGATCACCAGCAGGTTGATCTGCCATTTGGACGCGCTCCAGTACAGATCCGACAATTGCGACCAGCTCCACTCCATGCATGCCTCCACGAGAGCCGCGCAAGCCGGCGCGGCACAATCGCTTAAATCGCGCATGATGGCATATCCGCTGTCTTTGCCCAAG
>NZ_JAELTR010000100.1:0-6012 GCF_016428945.1 Chromobacterium sp. ASV23 | reverse complement strand
CCCCCCCCCCCCCCCCCCCCCCCCCCCCCCCCCCCCCCCCCCCCCCCCCCTCTTTTGAGTCTCGTGGGCTCGGAGATGTGTATAAGAGACAGAAATGTAGTTGAGCGCGTTGATGCGAAGCCGGAGAGCGCTAAAAAACTGAATAAGGCATTTAATGCTGCAAGGCTAAAAGCCAAGGGTGCCGCGTTGTCTACCGACAGGATTGTCAACGAACATCCTTGGAAGTCGGTGGGTACCGTTGCTGGCGTTGCTTTTCTCTTGGGTATGCTGATTGGAAGAAAGTGATGATGAAATACAACTTTGCACGAATCGGAGGTGTGAAGTCTGTAGTTTTTTTATCAGGTAAACTTTTTCTAACTAGATTGGAGATGATTGCATTGGAAGCTAAGATGTTTCAAGCTGAGCTAGTGAAAACACTATTACAGCTTGCTTGCGCTTTGCTGAGCATCTTTGCTTCCATTGTATTGTTTTCAATGCACATCATCCAAGTTCTTACTAATCACCTTGACACAGGGTGGCTTGCTTTTTTCTCTATTCTTCTTTTGATTGCAGGGGTTGTTTTGATGACTTTTGTGATGCTGAAGGTTCGTAGACAAAGGCCTCCGTTTTCAGACTCCATCTCTGAGATGAAAAAGGATTGGTCCAGTATTTGGGGTGAGGCTGGTCATGAATTCGCAAAAGAAAATGGATGAGTTGATGATGATAGGCTATGGTGTAAGGCAGCAAATTACTGCTGAACTATACCAGAAGCCATCATTCATCAGTAGGCGCAAGTCGTTTTCTTTGCTGTCATATGCAATGCATTTTATATCAACATTGATTCCGAATAAGAAGTTGAAATTCTTATTGGGGATGCTGAGTCGTATAATTTGAGCTGCTATTGTCAATTATTTGGCATTTGCAGTGAAGATTATTGGGTATGAAGTGCATTGGATAGATTGTTAGACGGCCTTGTCAGATCTTGTCTGGCAGGGCTGTTTTATTTAAGTGTGTACGTATGACCGTGGTTGTATCGGTTGGGAGGGCTATTTTGGGTTTATGCAATTGTTAGGGGACGTGCATGAAGCAGATAGTCTGATTGTATTGGCTATGCCTGTACTGACTTGCCAGCTCCATCTTTGATTGGATCTGTTTTTAAATGTTAGACCATCGTTATGGTGCATGAGGATTATGGGATGGTTTGTTGCCATGATTGCGATATGTTGCAGCGTCTCCCGCACGCTCTCGAAGCCCGCAGTGTGGCTAGATGCGTGCGTTGTGGCGCCACCTTAAAAGAGGCCGAAAGACTTTCTCTTTCTTCCATGGTTGCCATATTGCTGGCCTGTACGATGCTATTTGTCCTTGCAAACACATATCCGGTTTTAATTCTGGAGGTGGCCGGCAAACGCAGCGCAGCGACCTTATGGCAAACGGTGATTGCTTTGCAGGGACAGGGCATGTTGGAAGTGGCTTTGCTGGTGCTGTTCACCAGCATAGTTATGCCTGCGTTGGCACTGTGCAGCATGCTTTATGTGCAGTTGCTCTTGTGGCGGGCCAAGGTGCCGCCGGGATTCGCAAGCATGCTCAGGCTGTATGGCGTGGCACGACCATGGTGCATGGTGGAGGTGTTCCTGGTTGGGGTGCTGATTTCGTTGGTCAAGCTGGTTCATCTGGCCAATGTGCATCCAGGCATAGGGCTGTGGGCCTTGTTTGCTTTGATCATGCTGCAGGCAGCCTGTATGGGTGGTTTTTCTCCAAGCCGGCTATGGGAGCGTATCAGTCATGCGCCGCTACGGAGCGTATAGCGCTGCAGGCCTCAACCTGTGCTTGTGCCATGGTTGCGGTCTGTTATGTCGGATTAGCCTGGATCAGGATAACGCCTGTTGGCGTTGCAAGGCGCCGCTGCACTTGCGCCGTCCCGCGGCGCAGCAGCGCTGCTGGGCTTTATTGCTGGCAGCAATCATTTGTTACTTGCCGGCGAATCTGTTGCCCATCATGGAGACCACTGCGCTGACCGGCGCCCAGCGCGACACCATCATGAGCGGCGTCGTTTACTTGTGGAATAACAATTCCTGGCCGTTGGCACTGGTGGTGTTTATTGCCAGCGTGCTGGTCCCGCTATTGAAGATTTTGGCCTTGTTGCTGCTGGCATGCAGTGTGCAGTGGCGTTGGCAGTGGGCGCCGCGTCAGCGCACCCAGCTGTATCGCCTGATCGAGGTGATAGGCCCATGGTCGATGCTGGATATTTTTGTGGTGGCGCTGATGGCGGCCTTGGTGCAATGGCAGTCGCTGGCCAGCATCAAGGCCGGGCCAGGCGCGATTGCGTTTGGCGCGGTGGTGGTGCTGACCATGCTGGCGGCAATGAGTTTCGATCCCAGAATGATCTGGGACGCAATTGAGGACGATGATGAGCAGTAATAATCCACAAAACTTTGCTGAACTGCCCCAGGCGGTTCAGGCCAAGCGGCGCCGCTGGGCCCCATCGCTTGTGTGGCTCATTCCTTTGGTGGCCGCGCTGATCGCTGGTGGGTTGGCTTTGCATGCCATCCTCACGCGCGGTCCGGTGATCACGATTTCGTTTCAGAGGGCGGAAGGCATCGAAGCAGGCAAGACCCGCATCAAGTACAAGGATGTGGAAATTGGCGAAGTCACTTCGGTGAAGTTCAGTCCTAA
Source organism: Chromobacterium sp. ASV23 (assembly GCF_016428945.1). Taxonomy (NCBI): domain Bacteria; kingdom Pseudomonadati; phylum Pseudomonadota; class Betaproteobacteria; order Neisseriales; family Chromobacteriaceae; genus Chromobacterium; species Chromobacterium sp. ASV23. The sequence goes on along the minus strand of NZ_JAELTR010000100.1, from coordinate 3,360 downwards.
TCGTAAATCCATTATTGCCACGGCCCAGTTGACTCAGGAAGCGGCTGATTACCTAGCTGAGGACAGCCGTTTTTGGGTGGTACGGCCACGGATTTCCGGTGGCAGCGTTTCCGGCTTGGGCACGGTGCTGTCCGGCTCCTACATTGCCATGGACATCGGCAAGAGCTCTGCGCGGAAGAGCGAGTTTGTCGGCCTGGAAACCCCTCCTATCATCAACGCCGATTTGCCTGGGCAAACTTTCTTCCTGCGCGCGGAGAATCTTGGCTCGCTGAATACAGGCTCCCCGGTGTATTTCCGCCGCGTGCCTGTGGGACAAGTGGTTGGGTACGAGCTGGATTCCAAGGGCGGCGCTGTCGACGTCAGCATCTTCATCAATGCGCCATATGATCGCTTTGTTGTCGCCAACAGCCGGTTCTGGCACGCCAGTGGCGTGGATGTGTCGCTGAACGCTAATGGGCTGAATGTAAACACCCAGTCACTTGCCGCCATCGCCTTGGGGGGCATTGCCTTCGAGACCCCGCTGACCGACAGCGCAAGCATCCCTCTGTCTGACCGTAATTTCATCCTGCACGATACGCGCGACAAAGCGCTCCAGAATCCGGACCGTGAGATGCGGCCGTTCCGCTTGCGCTTCCATCAGTCTCTGCGTGGTCTCGCCGTGGGTGCGCCAGTTGATTTTCGCGGCATCACCATCGGCGAAGTCACCGCTATTGGCGTTGAATACGATGGAAAACGCAAGGAGTTCGACATGACGGTGGACATACGCATCTATCCCAGCCGGTTGGATAGTTTGTCGCGCGGGGGGCGGGTGTCCGGCAAGCTGTCTCCACAATACCTAGTAGCCAATGGCGCGCGAGCGCAATTGCGTTCAGGCAATCTCATCACTGGGCAGCTTTATGTGGCGCTGGACTTCTTCCGAGGCGTTCCTCCTGCGCAATTGGTGGTGCACAACGGGATTCCTGAGTTGCCAACCATTCCTGGAGATCTGGAAGAGCTGCAGCGGGTGTTGCAACGCATCGTCAAAAAATTGGATGCCGTGCCATTCGACAATATCGGTAGGGAGGCGGAGGCCTCGTTGAAGGCGATGCAGAATACCTTGGATAGCGTGAGAAAGCTAACGGACGGCGCAAGCGATGAAACGCTGCCACAGTTGAGCAAGACGCTGGCGCAACTGCAGCAGACCCTGGATGCCGCAAAACAGACTATGAAAGCCGATTCGCCACTGCAGCAAGACGTTCGCTCGGCGGCGCAGGAGGTGAAAGAGACCGCACGAAGCTTCCGTGCGCTGGCTGATTATCTTGATCGCCATCCAGAGGCGCTGGTACGTGGCAAGGAGGCACAGCCGTGATGAAAGACTGGATTATTGTTACGTTGTTGCTTGGCGTCGTCAGTGGCTGCGCGTCGCCGCCGACGCATTTTTATAGTCTCGATGTCCCGTCAGTCAGCTCAACTCTGGTAAGGCAGGGGCCGAGAGTGATGCTGGAGCCGGTGACATTGCCGGCGGCGCTGGATCGGCCCCAATTGGTGCTGGATAACGGTAATGGCCAGTTGAGCTTGCAAGAGTTTGAGCATTGGAGTGCGCCGCTCGACCGCCTGTTAACACAAAATCTGGCGTTCGGTATCAGTCAGCGCAGCGGAGTGGCAAGTGTTTACGCTTACCCTCAAGCGGGAATGAGCATGGGTGAGCTGCGCTATGTACTGGATATTCGCCGCTTGAGCTTGCAACCCGGCCGGCAAGTAAGGTTGGAGGCAGTCTGGCAGTTGCTCCGTGTTGAAGATGGCACGGTGATAGATAGTGGAGTGTTCAATGAAAGCCATGCGACTACAAGAAATGACATACCGTCTCTGAATGCGGCATTGATACAGCTGCTTGGTCTCCTGGCCGATAACATGGCACAGGGCTTGGTCAAATTAGGGTAATTTTTTGATTACTTATTAAGTATGGTGTTGTGAAAAGCCCCCAGCCATCTGTTGATGATTGGGGGCTTTATATTGTGGTGTGAGAAAAGATTTTGATAATGGATCACTTTGTTGGCAATCATGATTACAAGGTTTTATATCTGCAATTTGAAAATTTTCGATGTTTTATTTTTTATATGATTGAAATTGTTTGGTATTTTTTGCTATTTATTATGATACGTACTAAATTTAATCTATCATTTCTTCGTAAGGTGGGTCGTAGCGATGCTTTCGGTCAGAGTCCTATTTGCTTTGTTGGTGATTTATTGTAGCTTTTGTTTTGGATCATCTTCTGTAGGGATGTTGAATGAAGCCGAGATGGATTGGATTAGACAGCATCCTGTGGTTGATGCGTATACAATTTCTTCACATCATGAAAAAAGTATTGAGGCCGAAATTGCATCTCTTGTATTTAAAAGGGTAGGGCTAAAGCTAAAGCTGATTGAGCTCGATAGGCCGTTGAGTCAATATGATCCATTGCCTATCGTTGTGATGGGCGGGGATGCCCGTGCCTCAGGAAACCCATTTATTTATTCTCATTATAAAATTAGTGTGCCGTATAAACCTCTGATACGTCTTTATGTTACAAAGAATAATCATAAGCTAGTAACAAAGCTATCAGATCTTGATGAGCGAAGTTTAGGGGTGTTGGAGAATAGCTATACATCGTCTGCTCAAAATGGTTATCTCGATATACATAGATTTAAAAACCAAAAAGCTCTTTTGGATGCTGTGTCAAAAGGTGAAGTGGAGGCTGCACTACTATTGAGAGAGGATGCTTTTTATGAATTGCCAAAGCATCGTGACCTTGTCATGAATGGGTTCGAGGATGTAAGCAGTACTAATGTTTTTCTGGTAAGTAATAAAGAGCCGATTCTTTTGTCCATTTTGAATAAGACATTGCTGTCATTTGATTCTAGAGAGTTGCATGATGCAACCATGAACTGGTTGGATCACACAGACCAAAATATTCCAGAGATTGGTAATGTATGGAAGGGATATCGTTGGGGACTTCTTTCAGTATTGGCGGTAATGATTGCACTGATTTTCGCTTTATATGTTACAAGAAAGGCTTATCGTATAAAGATGGAAAGTGAAGCAACAAAAAGTAAGTTTCTGGCAATGATGAGCCATGAGCTGCGTACTCCTTTAGGAGTGATTATTACAGTGCTTGAGTTGTTGCAGAATTCATTGTTAGACCAATACCAACGGAAAATGCTTGGGCAGGCTCAAAGTGCAGGGGCAAACTTGATGGAGTTATTTAATAACATATTGGATATGTCTCGTATTGGCTTGCATCAGATTGAATTGGAGTCTCAGCCGACGTCTGTGTCAAATTTAGTCAGAGATCTTCATCAGCAATACTTGCCTTTAGCAGAGGAAAAGGGCATTGATTTCACT